>DIEQ01000115.1:38129-59755 GCA_002418705.1 Mageeibacillus sp. UBA5770
GATTGCCCTGGTATCCGCCGGGTCCCTGGGGACGATTGCCCTGATACCCGCCCTGTCCCTGAGGACGATTGTTATCATAAGGTGCACTGGGTCCTGACGGACGGGATGCTGAATAGCCGCCCGGATTTCCGCTCTGGTTTCCGGTTTGATTCTGCGGTCCCTGAAAACCCTGAGGCCTTGATGAATCGTAAGGGCGGGAATATGTTGAACGTGAATCTCCCTGCCCGTCTCTTCTGTCGGAATTTCCGAATGAGCGATCAGATGAAGGTCCGCGGTTTGCAAAACCCTGTGAAGGCGATGTTCCTGCCGGTGCTGTTCCGCCTGCTGCTGCAGCTGCGGAAGGGGCAGTTCCTGTCGGTGCTGCTGGTGCAGCTGCTGCGGCCGCCGGGGCAGGTGTGACTGCGGCTGACGGAGCAGATAAAGGTGCGGTTGCAGGAGCGGCTGTCGCCGCCGGGGCTTTAACAGCTTCTGATGAGGGCCTGATCGGCTCAGCAGGAGCTTTCGCTGCAGCTGAAGGTGCTTTGCGATCGGCTGTCTCGACAGGCTTTTCGGCTGTCTGAATTACCTTTTGGGATTCTGCAGGTGCAGCATGACTTTCTGTCCGTACCGGGGCAGGAGCTGACTGCGCAGGCTTAACGGTAGCCGTCTTTTCTGCAGAAGCCACAGGTGCCTGTGGTGCAGGGACAATTGCAGCAGGCACTGAGGCCGGTGCAGAAGGAGCAGCTGTAACTGGAGCAGGTGCCGCTGCTCCAGCCGTCTCCGTATGTTCCTCACTGACTTCTTTAGGGCGCTTATTGACGCGTCCGACGCGGAGAGTCTTTGTGCCCGAGATACCACTTACTGTGATTCCCGCGCCCTGAGGCTCTAATGCTTCCTCGTGATTTTTTTCTGTGTTTTCCGATGCGTGAGCACCCTTAGCTTTATTTTCAGTCATGAAATCCTCCTATGGTTATTCTTCTGCCAACTGCAACTTTACAACTAATCTCCTTGAACTAAATCGTATCCATCCTTTAAAAGCTGGATAAGTCGGTCTGCAAATCCTTTATCAAGAACAGCCGCTACTGCGCGATCTTCTTTTCCAAGGAACTTTCCCAGCTGTTGCCGTGTTGAAAACCGGCAGAAGCTTACACCTGCTTGTCGGGAAACGAACGCAATTTTCTTGGCGGTTCCTTCCGACGCATCTTCAGCGACTAAGACAAGATAAGCACAATCTCTGGCGACTGCTTCCGCAACCGCATCAGATCCGGATACTGTTTTGCCTGCTTTCGTTGCAAGTCCAAGAAAAGATAGAATTTTCTGATCCGCTCTTGTCCTCTGATCTGAAAGCATTTCCGCTTCCGTTTTGCCTTTTTCTGTCATTCTTCCTCCTGCTTCGTTTCCGTCAAATCCCTATACAGATCAGCTTCATGCAAAAGTGCTTCAATAACTTCAGAAGAAATCTCAGTCTTTAAGCCTCTGTCAAATCTATGTGCCTTGACTGCCTGTGCCAGGCAATCCCTGTTCTTACATACGTAAGCGCCTCTTCCGGGTTTTTTACCGGTTGGATCAATCATTACCTGTCCATCGGTTAACAGCACCACACGGAGTAAATCCGCTTTATTCCTTCGGACTCTGCATGAAACACACATGCGTTGAGGAATCTTTTTCAAAGAAGGACTCACCTCCATTATGCATCAGGCTGCTGTTCCAAATCATCGGTACCCTGGTCCTGGTCAAGTATCTGTGATCTGGCTTGATCCTGATCAAGTATCTGAGATCCGGCCGGATCCAGGTCAGTCTCCTGTGATTCGTCCCGGTCCTGATCATGTTCCTGTACTTCGTCCTGATCCCCTGTTTCTTCAGCAACCGTGAAGCGGGACATAAACTCATCCTGAATCAGCTCACGGAACTGTGATTCGCTCTTTATATCAATCTTCCAGCCTGTAAGGCGGGCGGCAAGGCGGACATTCTGTCCTGCGCGTCCGATAGCAAGCGAGTACTGATGATCAGGCACAACTACTCTTGCATTCATTTCGCGGGATCCGTCAGGCTTTGTGAAAATATCCGTGTCTACGCGGACTACTTTTGCCGGTGACAGGGCATTGCTGATAAAGATGGCAGGATCCTGATCCCACTCGATAACATCAACCTTTTCCTGTCCAAGTTCATCCATAACGGACTGTACACGAGCACCGCGCTGGCCGACACATGCACCAAGGGGATCAACATTCTCATCGCGTGAAGCAACTGCAATCTTTGTACGTGATCCGGCTTCTCTGGCAACCGATACAATTTCGACAATACCGGATGCAATTTCAGGAACTTCCTGCTCAAAAAGCTTTTTCACCAGGTTCGGGTGGCTTCTGGAGACGTAAATGACCGGGCGGCCATTATGCTCTTCAACCTTCAGTATCAGGAAACGCATATGCTGATTGAAGTTATACTTCTCGTCTTTGACCTGTTCCTGCTTTGTAAGGGTGGCTTCAGCTCTTCCAATATCTACAAAAACGAATTTGCTGTCTTTTCTTTGAATGACACCGGATGCAAGCTCTCCGATTCTGCCGGAGAATTCGTCCTGGATTCTGCTGTGTTCGGCCGATCTGAGCTTCTGGTTGATCGCGCTCTTTGCAGCGTTGGCGGCAAGTCTGCCAAGTGATTCAACAGGGATTGTCAGATCGATGCTGTCACCGACCTCAAGCTCCGGATCAATTGCCTTTGCTTCTTCAAGGGATATCTGCATTTTAGGATTATCTACGACCTCGGATACCGTGCGGACCTCGTATACGTACATTTCACCTGTTTCACGGTCGATCTCGGCAAATACATTATCATTTGACTTGGCGTCAGAAAATTCACGTTTAAAAGCAGCAACGATCGCTTCCTGTATCGCCTCAAAAAGTACCTCTTCGTCAATGCCTCTCTCTTTGGCAAGCAGCTTGATCGCCTCGATCAATTTCTCGTTCATCCTATGGTCTCCTTCCATACTGCAGCTTATCTTATAAATACTCTACAATTACCTTTTCATATTATTAATCTGTTTTGTCAGCAAATCCTGTCCGTACCATTAAAACTTAATTGTCCTTTTCGCCGAAGCGATCTGTGCATAGGGTACTTCCAGCGACTCGGTTCCTGACACAAAAATAACCGTTTCCCGGGAAGCCTTTGAAATGATGCCTGTCAGATTTTTTTTACCATCAACAGCCGCATAGAACGATAATTCAACTTCTTCACCTTCATGGCGGACAAAATCTGCCGGTGATTCAAGAGGTCGGGTAAGTCCTGGCGAAGATACTTCAAAATAATCCGGAGATTCGTGGAGTTCCCTGTCGAAAACAGGGTCGACAGCTCTGCTGACAAGCTCGCAGTCTTCGATTGAAATTCCGCCCTTCTTGTCTATAAACAAACGCAGAAAATAGTATGAGCCTTCTTTTTTGTACTCGGCATCCACTAATTCCAATCCCATCTCCTCAACTACGGGCAGTGCAAGTTCAAAAGCATGCTGCGCGACGCGTGAGCGAACTGACATAAACCCCTCCGATTTCATTACAAAAGAAAGAGCGGGCGTAACCCACTCTTCATTCAAAACACCACATTACCTGTAAATTCTACCACTAATATGTAGAGAGTGCAACAAGTTACGGCCAATCCAAATACACTCATATACTGCAGGCTGCATTTGAGCATTTTTACCAAACAATCATTCAAAAAAACCTTGTTTTGCTATTCATTTTAGCACAGTAATCGGGTAAAATGAAACCAATCCATAATTAACACTATGGATAATCAACAAAAGGGAGATGATGCCAATGATAAAAGTAATCGCAGGTGCCAAGGGTACCGGTAAGACAGCACAACTTGTTGATGACATCAACGAGCAGGCAGTCCAGGAGAACAATAACATTGTGTGTATTGAGAGAGGAAATCGCCTTGATCGTTTGTTGAAGTATAAGATCCGCAAGATTGACATCGACGAATACCCAAGCGAAGGTTATGATCAGCTGTTAAGCTTTATTGCCGGAATCACCGCAAAGGATTATGATCTGACACACATTTACATCGACAGTGTTTTCAAGGTTGCCAAGGATGATAACCTTCAGGATCTGGCATTATTCCTTAAGAAGCTTGATGCTTTTCTTGCAGACAGTGCTTTAGTTGTTACAGTTGTATGCAGCAGCGATTCTGCCAGTCTTCCTGCGGAGATTCAGAAGTACTGCTGATTTTTTATCATGAATTTGAGAATACGGGGCGGCATCCATAAGGGTTCCGCCCCTTTCTTTTTCAGACGGCATATGATATAAATATTTCATATAAATAATACTATAGATACATATTTATCGACTTCAATCAATAATAATCAGGAGGAATAATTATGTGGAAAGGATTTAAGACCTTCATTCTTCGCGGAAATGTTATGGATCTGGCTGTTGGAGTCGTTATTGCTACAGCCTTCACAGCTATTGTAAATTCCCTGGTAAAAGACATTATTATGCCAGTTGTCGGAATGCTTACGGCAGGAGTTGATTTTGCTTCCATCAAAGTTGTCCTTAAGCCTGCCATTCTTGATGCTGCCGGAGAAATAGCTACACCTGAAGTTGCCATCGGATTCGGACTGTTTTTCAATGCCATCATTCAGTTTATCATTGTTGCAGCTGTTATCTTTCTTGTGGTCAAGATGATCAACAAGTCCCGGGCTGCCAGTGATGCCAGACTCAAGAAACAAGCGGAAGAACAAGCTCCGGCCGTACCCGAAATTCCTGCAGACGTTGCTCTTCTGACTGAAATTCGCGATCTGCTCAAAAAATCAGAAGTAAACACAGCAGACAGATAAAGCTTTGACTTTCATGTCTTTTTCTTGTCGATTTTGGACCATTATCGGGACCACGGCATTCGTGTGTTGTGCTAATCTTCAAATCATGGTACGTTAGGAGAAAATGCAAGGGGGACGTGGCTATGCATCAGATTTTATCAGTACTCGTTGAGAATCATGCAGGTGTCCTGGCGCGCGTTGCCAACCTTTTTGCGCGTCGGGGATTCAATATTGAGAGCCTCGCGGTCGGAACCACCCAGAATCCGGAAATTTCCCGAATTACAGTCAGCGTATGTGCAGATGCCGAACAGACGGTGCAGATTGTCAAACAGCTGCACAAGCTCCCCATCGTGCTCAAAGTTAAGTGTCTTGAATCTGATGCACATTTTACCCGCGAACTTGTGTTCATCAAGGTGACGTGTGATTCGGTGACCCGTACATCGGTCATGCAGATCGTCGACATTTTCCGCGGACACATTGTAGATGTCTCTTCAAGCACAGCTACGATCGAGATTTCCGGCAACGAGGACAAGATCACAGCTCTTGCCGAGCTTCTTGCCCCTTATGGAATTCTTGAAATGGTACGCACCGGCTTAATCGCAATTGAACGCGGCGACCGCGTCCTGTCTTTGGATTCGTAAAGGAACCCGGCAGAATTATCTTCAGCAAATCATTTAGATTTGGAATAAATCATTTTCGCTCAACGTCAAAGGAGGCCTCCCATCATGAAAAAAGTTTACAAAGATGCTGAATGCCAGACTCATGCACTCGACAATAAGACTGTTGCCATTGTTGGATACGGAAGCCAGGGACATGCACATGCACTCAATCTCAAAGAGAGCGGCATTAATGTCATTGTTGCCCTGTACGAAGGATCAAAGTCCTGGAGCACAGCCGAAAAAGCCGGACTTAAAGTTATGACAACTGCTGAAGCGACCAAAGCCGCTGACGTTGTTATGATTCTTATCAACGATGAAAAGCAGGCTGACATGTACGAGAAGGACATTCTGCCTAATCTCAGCGAAGGCAAGGCACTTGCATTTGCACATGGATTCAATATCCACTTTCAGAGAATCGTACCGCCGGCCAATATTGATGTCTTTATGATCGCACCGAAGGGACCCGGACATACCGTTCGTTCCGAATATCAGATCGGACGCGGTGTTCCCTGCCTTTATGCCGTATACCAGGATTATACCGGAAATTGCCGCGATATAGCTTTTGCATATGGACATGGCATCGGGGGCGGACGTGCAGGACTTCTTGAGACTTCATTCCGTGAGGAAACCGAGACTGACCTCTTCGGAGAGCAGGCTGTTCTGTGCGGAGGCGTTTCCGAGCTTATGAAGGTTGGATTCGAAGTTCTTTGCGAAGCCGGCTATGATCCGGAAAATGCTTACTATGAGTGCATGCACGAGATGAAGCTTATTGTTGATCTTGTTTACCAGGGCGGTCTGACCCGCATGCGTTATTCCATCTCCGACACAGCCGAGTATGGTGATTACTGCATCGGAAAGCGCATCATTACCGACGAAACGAAGAAAGAAATGAAAAAAGTGCTTGCTGAGATCCAGGACGGAACTTTTGCCCGTAACTGGATTCTCGAAAACCAGTGCGGACGTCTTAACTTCAATGCCCGCCGTCGTCTAGAGTCTGAGCATCCTATCGAAAAGGTTGGAAAAGAGCTTCGTGCTCTCATGAGCTGGAACGAGCCGAAGAACTGATTAATCCGAATAGATATTTCACAAGGGTCCGGTGTAAAAGTGATTGAAATCACTGGAGCACCGGCCTCTTTCTAATTAAAAAAGGGGCCGCAGTATCATGAACTTTAAAAGTTCATTTACAGCAACCCCTTGTCGTCTGTTAATATACACAATTATTAAAAATACATTTATGCTTTCCAAAGTCCGTGAAGATTACAATACTCATACACTTCAAAATCAGCTGTGCCCTCGGGAAGAGTAAATGAAGCTTTGGGTGCATCAGCAGAAGTCAGATATTGGGTATAAACCTGAGTATCCGTGACAACGGCAATCCACTGAATATAATGTTCGGCTGTCATCGGGTGCGGAACACTGCCTACTGCGACATCGATTACAGAGCCACTGGCAGTAACGACCGGAATGTGTTTTTCTTTGGCGGCAGTATCCTGCTCACCTGCAACAAGAAGAATCATCGGATCACCGCAGCAGACAAGAGTTCCGCCGCCATAATTCATAACAGTTACAATATTTCCGCAATGAGGACATTTGTAAACCTTAAAATCGCGTGCCATGTTAATCTCCTTTTCAATAAATGAATAATATCATAGGACCGCCCGTGTCCCCAAGAGCTTAATAGTTCTTGGACTGGATCTCAAAATATGACTGCGAATGCTTGCATACCGGGCAAAGCGCCGGAGCATTTTTGGCAATATGAATATGTCCGCAATTGATGCACTTCCATACAACAATTCCGTCTCTCTCAAACACTTCACCTTTATCGAGTCTCTCAATAAGGGATCTGTACCTGGCTTCGTGTTCCTTCTCAATATTCAGTACACCTTCAAACGAGGCAGCCAACTGGTTAAAGCCTTCTTCACGGGCTTCAGCGGCAAACTGTTTGTACATTTCAGTCCACTCATAATATTCACCGGCTGCTGCATCCAAAAGATTGGTCTTCGTATCCGCAACTTCACCGCCATGAAGTGCTTTAAACCAAAGCTTTGCATGTTCACGTTCATTCCCGCTGGTCTCTGCAAAAATATTAGAGATCTGGACATAGCCTTCTTTCTTTGCCTGTGAAGAATAATAGCTGTACTTATTTGTAGCCATCGATTCTCCTGCAAAAGCAGCGTTCAAATTTTTTTCTGTTTTTGAACCCTTCAAATCCATTTCCTTCGCCTCCGTTAATTTTTTATATTCTGGTGTGCTTACGCACTTAGCCAGTCATATGTTATTCCCTTCCCCGTTCCCCGGAATAGAAAAATATCAGCAGTTTCCCTTACATGCTTCGCAAAGTCCTGTAGCCCGGACATCGAATTCTTCCATCTGAAATCCACTCAGAGAGTTTGGTACAAGACATCCATCAAGTGAAAAGTCAAATACTTCACCGCAATTTCTGCAATAAAAATGCCCGTGATTGTCAGTGTACCCGTCAAGGCGCACTTCTCCTTCACCTGTCCTGACAACACGTACAAGACCCGCCTTGGTGAGGGTGTCGACTGTGTTATATATTGTCGTCTTTGACAAGGAAGGATTATCAGCCTTAAGAGCAGTATAAACTGTTTCAACAGTCGGATGGATGCGATTTTCAAGCAGATAGCGATAAACACTGATTCTTTGCGGAGTTAACCGAATATCCCTTGAAGAAAACCGATTAATAATCGACTGGACAACATCTACTTCCTTCAATTTAAGCCCTTCTTTCATCTTGTAATGTTTCCATTATAATAATGCTTACGAAGTTCTTTGTCAAATTTATTGTAGATGTTTTTATATATACCCTCTCATTTTTTCTTGCCCTTTTTCTTCTTTTTATCTTTTTTCCCGGGTTTATCTTTGTTCTTGTCCTTCTTCTTATCTTTCTTATCTGAAGCAGCGTCCAAAATCCGCTCTGCCGGATTATTTTTTTCAACAGGCGATTCGGGAATCAGGTTTTTTGTTCGAAATACATATGGAGCAGGAACGTTAGTTTTGGAGGACCCCATATCTTTTCGGGCAGCTTCTTCAGGGCTCTTATTAGCAATGGCACGTTCATCAGCAGACCAATTGTCTGCCCGTTCATCCCGTGGCTTTTGAGATAACGGTTTTTGAATCCCCTTTTTCTTCGAAGGTGCTGCCTGCTTCAAAAGGGAAGCTGAAACAGGCTTCACCGGTGTTTTTTCTGCAGGATTCCCAGCTGAATTTTTGATGGTCTCAAAGAAGTTGATGACCTCCTGTATACCGCTCGTTGAAACGCTGTAGAATACCCAGCGTCCGCTCTTTCTGGATTCAACCAGATTGTTTTCGAGCAGCACACTCATATGATGAGACAGGGTAGGCTGAGTAATCGGGAAGTTAGAAAGAATATCCCGGGCGCATAGCTCGCCCCGTTCCGCAAGCAGACGCAGTATCTGCATCCGGTTTATGTCGGAAAGTATGTGAATCAGTTCGTATGGCCTGTCGGCTGCCTGATCCCTGGTTTTGTTAACCTTCCTGTCCCTCATATACTTCCCTCTTTCCGCCTGCTACGCAATTAGCTGATCCTTAAGGGCTTCTTCAAATTCCGCAAGATTTGCACAAGCAATCACTTCTGTATTCTCCTCAAGAAGAATTTCTTCTTCACCTTTAACCAGTACTGTAAAAGGAATACCCATTTTTCTAAGTAGAATAAGCTGAAAATCTTTGCTTTTTCTGGTGCTGAGGTAACGATCGAGCATTCTGATAACCTGTTTGGCATCTTCAAGATATATACCGGACAGACGCATCAGATGATCTACCACATATATGGCAAAAACATCATCGAATTTAAGTTCACTCTTATGGGGGAAAACCGATGTGTAGGCAGTGACAGCCAGTTTCGTCACAAGATGAAGACTCTGAAAATCACTCATCGGGATCTGGAAGCTCTTAACATTGGGGGAAAAAATTTCTTTAAGCTGCTCTGCAGAAAGTTCACCCTTAAGCTCCTGGATTCTTCCGACGCGTGAAAGAATCCTCGCCTTAGGGAAAAAAGTCTCCTGGCCGGTATGGGTTGATTTATGAATAAACCAGGATTCAGGAATAAGGTTCATCCTTTTCCACCGATATAATGTTCCATAAGATATTCTGGCTGCACGCAGTAATTCACGCTTCGAAATCAGTTCTTCGTCCAACATATTGCCACCCCTTGCAAATTAAAAAAGCTGCAGGTGCAGATCAATCCACACACTACAGCTTGATTGTACAGTAACAATGTTACAGGCATTAGACGCTCGTGTGGCAGAATGCTTGCCACTTCAAGACAGATTAATGATTTATGAATATTTGATAGATATTATTCCCCAATTCTGTCCAACTGTCCGGATCGAAAAGCGACAGAAGCAGCTCCCGGTTAAAAATGAAGGCTGCAATGAATGCAAGGCACAGGAGCAGGAAGAAAAGCAGCCAGTAAATAAGAATCGCTCTGGACAGGCTTCTCTTACTCTTGTTCTTACCGCCAATCGCGAAAGCCAGAAGACAGATCCAACCGACAACCGGAATACAAATCAGGAAATAATACCAGAAGATCCCGGCGGTTGTCATTGGCTTGTATTCCTTGGGGATAAACGGATCCACCTGCTTCTTGACAGGGCCTTCCGACTGCGCCGTATTGGCAGAAGCAGCCGGCTGCTCCGGTTTGGATTCAGCAGGCCGAACCGTCTCTTGTGATACCGCCGGAACAGCCGGTGGTGCTGGCTGAACCGGAGATGCGGATGCGGTTGCGAAAGGATCCTGTGCTGCCGTGTTCGAGCCTGCGGACACACTGAAAGACGCAGGAACAGCCGGAGCTGCAAACACGTCATCGACAGGTGAATACGGGTTGACATCTGAACTGACATAAGGAGAAGGCATAGTCTGTGTCAACGGCGATGAAGACACAAAAACGTCATCAGGCTGTGTCACAAAAACAGAAGCTTCCGGAACAGCGGTTTGTACCGGGGAATTGAACTCAGCTTCCGCAGGGGCAGAAAAATCTTGTGACTCCGGTGCAGGTAACTTACTTCCGCACTGCGGACAAAATGTATAGGTATCCGTAAGTTCAGCATTGCATTTGGGACAAATCATTCTGATTACCTCCTTTGCCAGCAACAGGTAATATGTATTGTGTTTACAATTATATCATATCCTTTATCAGAAATTCGAATTCTTTACAGACTCGAATTCCGCAGTAATCTCATCAGACGGTTTTTTTGTCATAAGGCTGACAGCAACGATGAGAATTGAAGATACAATGAAAGCCGGCAGTAGTTCATACACGGCAAAATATCCGCCGAGATGACTGATGACTTCTTTCCAGAGAACGACGGTTACACCGCCTCCGAGCATGCCTGCAACAGCTCCCTGAAGGTTGGTACGCTTCCAGAACAGCGAGAACAGCATAAGCGGGCCAAATGCAGCTCCAAGCCCTGCCCATGCATATGATACGACGCGGAAGATAGATGTGCTTCCCGAAAGAGCGATCCAGGTGCCGAAGAGTGTAACGACTGCCAGCGTAATTCTGGCTGCCCACATGATCAGTTTGTCAGAAGCATCTTTTTTAATGAGTCCGCCGACAATGTTTTTCGAAAGAGCCGAAGAAGCGATCAGCATGTAAGAGTCAGAAGAACTCATAGATGCCGCCAGAATACCCGAAAGAATAACACCTGCGACGATCGGCGGGAAAAAGCTTGTTGCCATCTGAATGAAGATTGTCTCCGAGTCACTCGCTGTTGTCAGAAGTCCCGGAAGAAGTGCTCTTCCGATGAATCCGATCGCAATGGCAGCAAAGAGAGAAATAACACACCAGGTAACTGCAATGGCTCTTGATTTTTTTATTTCTGATGATTTTGTGATTGCCATGAAACGCAGAAGAACCTGCGGCATGCCAAAATAACCAAGACCCCAAGCAAGGCAGGAAAGTATGTTCAGGAGGCTGTAATTTGCACCGGCACCGAACACGCCGCTGCCGTTTACGACTGCCTGTACATTTCCGGCGGAGGAAGTAACCGCAGCACCTGCTGCATCAAGAGGAGTTGCGATGCCAAAGAAATCCATGAATCGGGGAATTTTATGCAGATTCTCCAGAATTGCGGCAATACCGCCTGCTTTCATTGTTCCGACAGCAAGAACTGCAATCAGCGAGAAAAACATAAGAATTCCCTGGAAGAAATCAGTTGTGCTTTCGGCAAGAAACCCCCCGATCAATGTATAAACCAGTACAAACAGAGCCCCTAATACAACCATCAGCATATAGTAATCATCCATGCCGAATACATATCCGAAAAGCTTACCGAATGTAACGAACTGGCTGCCGACATAAATAGAGAAAAACAGCAGAATAACAACAGCTGCGATTGTCATGAGTATTTTTTTCTCGTCCCTGAAACGATTGCTGAAGAAATCAGGAATTGTAATTGAATTATTGGAAACCTGTGAATACTTGCGGAGCCGAACGGCTACAACACGCCAATTTATATACGTGCCAATGGCAAGTCCAATTGCGGTCCAGGCTGCTTCGCCCGCACCTGTAAAATATGCCACACCGGGAAGGCCCATCAATAGCCATCCGCTCATATCAGAGGCTTCTGCACTCATTGCAGCAACCCACGGACCGAGTCCTCTCCCCCCCAGGAAATACTCTTCTGAATTTTCATTGCTCTTTTTGGCATACCATAAGCCTATTCCTATTGCAAATGCGAGATAGACACCCATGGCTACCAGTATCTGAATTTTGTCTGCCGTCATATACCCTCCTTATTAGCCCTCTATTTTTTACACCCAAACGCGAACTGATGACTATCTTTATAAACAGATAGTACCAAAGCCGATTTTGCGACTATGACATTATACTAAGTTAGAAAACTTGAAACAATAAAAAATACAAATATGTGCAAATTAATTCATTTAGTCAGCATTACAGGATTAAACATGTATTTGAAAATTTTGCCAAATTGAAAAAAACCTATGGACAGAGATCACATCATCCAGTATAATAATCAAGCGTTTGGGTGGTTAGCTCAGCTGGTTAGAGTACTTGCTTGACATGCAAGGGGTCGGAGGTTCGAGTCCTCTACTACCCACCAAATTAAAATCTACCTTGAAAAAGGTAGATTTTTTTGTTTGCCTGCTTAATTCTGGAGGACCTCAAGAAGTGAGTATGCCTATTTCCCCGGTATTTGTGCTGTAATCACCTGGCCGGGAAGCAGATCGATTCGGTTGTTACGCTGTCCAAGCTTGATTTTTTCAATAAATACACCCTTGTTCGAAAATCTGTTTACTGTTACCCCTTTAAGTGACCAGTCAGCTTCAAGCAGGAATAATGCCGGCTGTTCTGTTGTATTGGCTACGATTATATTGATTTTTTTATCCTCGTTTGTATATGCATAAGCATCAAGTCCTTCCAGTGCCGGAGTATTTGCAGCCGTTTCGGAAGTGTCTTGCGTGCCGGATACAATCGGCGCAATCAGCTTGATCTGTGTCGGAAGCCCCTTTGCAGCATCGTTTATAAGCGCGCACGATGCAAGTAATGTCTCATTGTTCTGAGCCGAGAGAAGCAGTTCTGCTTTAGTAGTACCCTGGTTTGAGAAAATGTTAACAGTATCTACATCTGCCCCATTTCTACTTACAGGGAGGTCTGCAAGAACGACAAATGAATGATCCCCCAGATCATGTAAAAGTACTGCAACGCATTCAGCCGCAGTAATCTGGGCTGATGTGTAAGTCATTTCCTGTGCAGTTTCCCCTTGAAGCTGGAATAAGGAAATCACAGATGAGCGTATCCACTCATCTGCGTCCTTCTGCGGTCTGGAAGGTGTTCTTGGGATTGAATCAAAATAAGATGCGTAACCGGAAGTCACAGCCTCTTCAAAGGTTTGTATTTCAGAACCTGCTGTTGTCAGCAAAAGATTGTTAACGGTAAGACTTCCGGCATGATAATCTGCTTTCGACAGCATTGTGCCTCCGTCATACGGCATTGCGTCGAGGAAAACAAATTTATCCTTAATATCAACATAATACGGAGATGACTGGATCAGGCTTATAATATAGTTTACATAAGCACCGCGCTGAAGATCAGTCGAAAATATGTCATTTGAATCTGATATTTCTATTACAAGGCGTGAGAACTGCATGCTCCATGGTACGGCAGTCCCGTTCTCAATTCGCAGCATGCCATACGGGTCAGAAATACTCCCGCAGAGATATGACATCAGATTATCGATTGTTTCCTGGCTCGCTGAGGATCCGATAACAAGCCAGGGATCAGCACCGGCTTTACGAACGAGTGAAAGTGATGCATCAAGTGAGTTCCCCCCTGCTGCCAAATACTCGTCGCCCTCTTTATCGAGACCCTCATTGCCGCTTGACAAAAGCCATGCCCGGGATGATACTCCCATCCTGCCAAATCCTATGTTGTCAAGGCGGATCAAGCTAGGAGATGCAGCAATTACAGGTTCTTCAAATGACGCAGGTATACTGCTGTCGGCATTGTTTTCAAGGCCGAAATAAACCTTATCAACATCAAGAGTCCCCTGCCCTTCGAATCCAATATTAAACCGGATTTCACCCGGGCTCTCGCCCTGTGCTTCTTCAGGAATAAGGAATGTATATGTGTATTGTCTCCATGAACTGCCGACATCTGTGAATGTCGTACCTATCGAGTCAAATTTCCCGGAAATCCATGCCATGACTTCACCATCGGCAATTCCTTCCTGCCTGAGCCAGACTTTAATCTGATACAGGGAATTCTTCTGAAAAGGAGAGCCAACGCTGCTTCTAATTACCTGAGAAGCAAAATGTGCCTGATCCTCCGACTGATCGGGTGCACCCATTACCTGCAGTGATGATCTTCCGCTTCCTGAAGGTGCAAAATCCTGAATCAGTAAAGATGTCCCTTCTCCCATTCCCTGCCAAAGGTCTTTTGAATCTGCCTTCGCTGCTGCTTCGATCTGTGAGGGAGTGAAATTCTGCAGATAACACATATCACCCGGCAGAAAAATATTTTCACTCTGCACCTCATCAAACTGAATACGTGTATAAAGCTGGGTGGTTTGGGACGTGATGCCCTGGGAAAGAAGAATTTTGCCTGTTGATGTCTGCCCGATTTCATCTATTGTCTTCATGGAATCAATGGGTAGATTATTCCAGGAAGTGCCGTTATCACCGGAACAGTAAAGGGAGCTTTTTGCATCCATGATTACGATCTCACCTGATGACAGTATAAGGACACTCTCAACGGACAGGGGTACACCTGTCTCATCATTCGCCTGATGTGATGAAAAAGAGAATAGACCGGTATCTTGTGAGAAAGACCCAATGGCAATCTCTCCGTGATCCCCGCCCAAAATATATGAGCCGTTCCTGAAGTCTGCACACTGCCAATTCGGTGCAGAACTGAACGAAGGCAGCTCATACTTCGTAAGTTCGCGAAAAATAACGCCGTTGGAAGAAGTAATCAGTTCTCCGTTCATACCGGCAAGAATCAGTGAACTGCCATCACTGGCCGAAGCAGTCAGAGACTGGGAAGTAATTGCGGGAATGCTTGTGACTTTTCCATTTGAACAGATCAAAATGGCACCGGCATCCCCGCCGGCAATACCGATTTTACCTATTGAGGATACCGTGCGGATTGAGTACGATATACCTTCTTCAGGATTGAATGCACTCCATGTTTTCCCGTCGGCAGATGTCACGAAAGAACCTGTTTTTGTAACTGCATAGAACCGGTCTGATACACAGGAACTCGAGACAAAATTTTCAGAAATGCCCAGATCCAGAATAACAGGATCCGAAGATGTGACATCAGAAATGAGGAGGCCTTTGTCTCCGACGGCCACGGAAATATTCGAGGAGGAGGACAGGGATGTAACCTTTTGTCCTTCTGACGCGCCGGAAGGAACAGTCAGAGGCGTCCACAATCCCAGTTGATTCATGCGAAAATCTGTAACTGTTGCCTGCATCTTGGGGACAAGCCGCCCATCCTCGTCAAGTGACATGATCCGTACGGAGCCGCCGACAAAAAAACCGTCCTCTATCTTTGTATCGGTTCCGCTTTCCGGCTCGACGTATACGGAGTTTTCCGTGCCGCCGTATACCGTATATACCTGATCAAATTGCTTATCTTCAAAGGACGGATTCTTTAGTAAATTCGACATCGGAATATACGATAAATTGATGCCCGCCCCTTCAATACCTGCCCCATCAACTAAAAGCCCCGTATACGAACCTGTATATGATGAATATACATGGACTTTCAAGATATTTGAGCCTGGACCAAAAATGCCAAGCAGAAAAATGATTGCGACAGAGAAAACAATTAATGTCAGTGCAACAATCGAGGAAACAACGAATGGCCTTTTATGAATTCTCTCAGGCAGACGCAGCATGACTACACCTCCCGAAGCAATCTATTCCTGTAATTCTTTTTGAGATACAGGATACAGAGAACGCCAACTAAAATAAAAGATATTTCAACAAATCCAAGCACGCCGGTAACAGATGGATATTCCGCGAAAATCACCGGGAACACACCGCCGATCCAGTTAAAAATGATGTGGATTGCAATAGAAAGAAATATGCTGTTTGAAAAGAGGCATACAAATCCAAGTATGAGTCCGCAGACAAAAGCATAAACAATCTGAATCGGCTGCATATGCATGATTCCAAAAATGAGAGCCGAAAGGAATACAGCTGTCTGCGGCTTCATTGTCGCAAGAAACTCGCCCTGGATAATACCCCGGAAAATCACTTCTTCAATTATTGGAATTAATATTCCTACGCCTATATAATATCCGGCCGCTTCGAGGCCTTTTGTGTTATTTGGAACGGAAGTGTTCTGAATATATTCATCAAAAAGACTTTTGATGAAGGGAACATGACCCGACAGAGCCTGGACGCCAACCATATACAGCCCTACAACACCAAGCATTGCCATCGCTATAGGAACAGATGTCAGCGCCTGCCCTTTAGTCAGTAAATCTCTTCTGATCGTCATCCAGGTTGTTTTACGTGCAGAAAAAAGCCAAAGAAAAAGGCAGATAATCAAGAGTGCAGAAACGATAATCATATAAGATCCATAGTGAGTTGTGAGAAGTGATGCAGTATTAACATCTTTAAAAATAAATGAGACGGCTGAAAGGGCAACTAATTGTATGGAATAATAGAGTGCCACTCCTGCGAGCGGCACCAAAAAAGTTCTTATCCGGATGGGAGACGGCTTGCTCATAATGAATACCCTGCTTTTGTCGAAGAAGAAAATCGATTTATAAACAAACCAAAGGCCGCATCGAGTTCTCGCTTATCCTTGATTGAAAAAAAATACTGATCCCCAGTTTTGGCGAATTCAGTACGCATAATAACAAGCTCCGGATCCGCATGATTTCCATCATCCGGTTCGTAGTTATACATTACAACATAATCTCTTCCCGACATGGAAAACGAATCAATGATGGAAAGAAAATACTCCTTGCCGTTCGACGCATCGCGCAGAACGGCAAGGGCATCATCTGATTTATTCAAGCCGGCTGAAGCCCGGGGCTTACGCTCCGTCTTAGTCTTCTTTGTCTGTGTCGTCTTCATCTTCGAAATCCGCTTCCTCGCAAAGACGGTCGTACTCGGCATAAATCTCATCAGCCTCTTCTTCGTCGAGACTCATAAGTCCTTCTTCGCCGCCCTCAAGCTGAACAACCTTAGTGATTACGAGCTCAGGCTCTTCTTCATCAATTGTTACCAGAACACAGTAAGCCTGATTCTTAAATTCAAAATCATCCACAACAGAGAACTGATACTCTTCACCGGTCTCTGCATCAACCATCGTGATGATGGCCTGTTCCTCGGAACCCTCTGAACAGCAGTCATCTTTGCACTCATCATGGCTGCATCCGCAACCGCAATCTTCTAAAAACATATTACCCTCCTGTTGCGCTGTTCGCGCATTAATTTATTGATAAAACCAATTCGAAATTGATCAAACTTGATTCATTATAGCATATGAATCACTTCTGCACGCGACGACTTTCCAGATACTCCCTAAGAATGATTTCGGCTGCAACCTGATCGACAACCTTCTTCTTATCGCGGCTTGAAACACCGGATTCAAAAAGATATCGGGATGCAAGAACCGTCGTAAAACGCTCATCCTGATAGTGAGGGGTAATGCCTGTCCGTGCAAAAAGTTCCTGTCCGAACGTCTGTGCCTTCCTCTGTGACTCGCTTTCAGCTCCATCCGTTCTTTTAGGCTGTCCGATGACAATTTCCGTAACTTCTTTTTCCAGAACAATCCCGGCAAGCCTGTCGAGCACAAACCTCGAGTCCTCACCGTTCCATGAGATTGTTTCAAATCCATGAGCAGTAAGTCGGAGAACGTCACTAAGTGCCACCCCTACTCGTCTTGTACCAAAATCGATTGCCATGACTCTTCCCATATTTACTCCGTCTTCAAACACTGCTTATTTCACAATTTATCGCAATATTCCCTAACAATCACTTCGAGAAGCTCGTCACGCTCTATTCTCCGGATGATTCCGCGGGCACCTTTGTAATTCGTTATATATGTGGGGTCCCCCGACATGAAATAACCAACTAACTGGTTAATCGGGTTATAACCCTTTTCCTGCAGTGCAGAAAGAACAAATGCCATAAGTTCGCGAACATCTTCCGACCTATCCATGTTGAATGAAAATCTTGCTGTCTCAGAATCTACCATACGAACACCTCCTCGAAATGCCATGCTGAGAGAACGACTGTTCTTTATTATTGTATCATGTTTCATCAAAAAAAACATATAACTCAGCGCGTACTTTCCTGTACAATTCCGCCAAAAAGTTCATCATCAGCAGCAGATTGAACCAGCACTTCAGCTACCTGTCCCTGAATCAGTCCTTCATGAGCTGCAATATGAATCCGGACATATTCTTTCGTGTATCCCGTAAATGTTCCGTCTTCATCCCTGGTTTCAAGCAGGACTTCTACATATCTCCCGATAAAAGACTTACTGAATACAGCCGACAATTCCTGCGAAAGTGCCAGAAGATCATCTCTTCGAACGGCAGCTGTTTGGGCAGAAACCTGAGGAGACATATCCGCTGCCTTCGTTCCCTTTCGCACAGAAAAAGGAAAGACATGAATGCGTGAAAACCTCATTTCACAGCAGAAACGAAGGGTCTCTTCATGCTCCTTTTGCGTCTCGGCCGGAAAAGCCGTAATAACGTCCGTTGTTATCGCCGCATCTGAAAAAAAAGCGCGGATCTGTGAAATAACGCTTCGGTACACCTGTGTGTCATATTTGCGGTTCATCCGTGCAAGGACAGAATCAGATCCGCTCTGCAGCGAAATATGAAAGTGCGGACAAAGCTTTTTGAGATCTGAGAGGCTGCGTATAAAGGATGGAGTCAGTGAATTCGGTTCAAGAGAGCCAAGGCGTATCCGGTGAATTGACGGTATTTGATCAAGGGCAGACAGAAGTGATTCAAGTGCCCCGATGCCTTCACCCCTGTCTTTTCCGTAGGAACAGATATGAATTCCCGTTAATACAATCTCGTGAAATCCCCTGTTACCAAGATCCGCGGCTTCCCTTAAAATGTCATCAGGCGCACGGCTGACAACACGTCCGCGCGCAAACGGAATAATACAGTAACTGCAGAAACTGTCACATCCGTCTTCAATTTTAATGTATGCTCTTGTATCTTCCTGCGAAAGCACAGATCCGAATTCCTGATACGCGCCTTCCGTAAATATTTCAGACTGATGAACCAGAGAATCTCCGATTTTTTCAAGGACCTTATCTACGACAGACAGTCTGTTTTTTGTGCCGACTGAAATATCCGCCTCTGATGCACTTTTTAAAAGTTCAACCTGGCATCCCATGGCAACAACTACAGCATTCGGATTTCTGCGGCGCGCGCGACGGATCATCTGCCTTGATTTGCGGTCGGCCTCAGCCGTAACAGTGCAGGTGTTAATAATGAATACATCCGCATCATCAGCATCGGACACAACTTTGAAGCCTAAGTCCTCAAAAGCCTGCCTTACAGCATCCGACTCATATCTGTTAACTTTGCAGCCCAGTGTCTGAAATGATATCGTATGTGCCTTATTTACAGGCAAATGAATGTTAATGTTTTGGTTGTCAAAATATTCTGTCAATTTCTTTACTCTCCTGGTTCGTATTTGGGTCCATGTCAGATTGACATGCCATGAGCCTGTGATAAACTTAATTCTTGTGAGGCACATGTCACACGAAAAATAATAATTTTATATACTTTGCGGGAGGTTCTTAATATGATTCGTTTTACTGTGCAATTTAAATCTATCACAGATGTCAAAGATTTTGTTCACACGGTAAACTCGTTTCCCTATGATGTTGATTTATCATCCGGCCGTTATGTCGTTGATGCCAAGTCAATCATGGGTATCTTCAGTCTTGAGCTTCAGCGTCCGATTAATATCGAGATTCACTCCGATCATTGTGAAGATTTAGTGAAAGAGCTTGAACCATACCGTTTTCAGGAATGACTTCCCTTTTTACGCTTTTGCGTTTTTCCTGATTTTATACGGGTATTTTTACTCCGTCTCATATCTTCCCCCCTGATGTCGCTGCCGGCATCTTTTTTTATGGCTTTTCCTTCTTTGAGTCTTCTCCGTCCGCCGCTGACCGGATCAACAAGGACAAAGTCAACGCGGCGCAGAATCGTGTCTACATTCGCGACTTTTACCTGTATCTTTTCACCGATCCTGTATATTTTCCCGGATGTTTTTCCTTTTGCCTCAAGACGTCTCTCATCAAATTCAAAGTAATCATTCATCGTACGGAACGGGATCAGGCCTTCTACGGTGCTTTCAAGCTGCACAAAAATGCCGCCGCGAAAAATACTCGAGATAATCCCGTCAAATGTTGAACCGATATGCTCCAGCATATATTCAGCGACCTTCTGGTTGACAGTTGCCCGCTCGGCATCCATTGAGTTTCTCTCCATTACAGAACTGTGATCGCTGACATCCGCCACTTGGGAAGCAAAATAACTCTTCTTGTTCTCGTCATGAAGATAGCTTTTTATGATCCGGTGAATATATAGATCAGGGTATCTGCGGATCGGGGATGTAAAATGACAGTACCCGTCTGAAGCCAGACCAAAATGCCCGAGATTCTCTTCAGAATATCTGGCCTTTGCAAGGGACCTCAGCAGAATCTGAGAGAGAGCCGGTGTAAAAGGCTCATCTTCAACCTGTTTCATCAGGCTGGAAAGTGCGTGCGGCGTCGGCTTTCCGTGAATGGAAGCCATTGCACCGAAAAGCCTTGCCACATGAAGGAATTCAGCAATCTTTAACGGATCCGGATCTTCATGCACACGATATACAAAAGGATATTTCATCACAAAAAAACGGTTTGCGACAAATTCATTACACAGGATCATGAATTCCTCAATCATTTTATTGGTATAACTGATCGGATATGCATATATCGAAAGAGGTTTACCTTCTTCATCTAAGTCAACATGTGTCTCAGGAATGGTAAAGTCGAGAGCACCGCGCCTTTCGCGTTTGGCCGACAGAATATCAGTCAGTTCTTTCATCGTCTCGAACATTGGAATAAATTCCGTATATCGATCCAGATATTTCTGCTCAAACAGCACGCCGTACACTTCCTTATAAGAGGTCCTGGCATCGCTTATGATGATGCTTTCAAACAAGTCGCCCTCAATGACTTCACCCTCATAATTGACCGTCATCGATGCGGTAAGGGCAAATCGCGGCGTATTGGGATTGAGACTGCACAGACCGTTGGAAAGGCGGGGCGGGAGCATCGGTATAACCCGGTCCACGAGGTATACGCTTGTACCGCGCAGCCTGGCTTCGTCATCAAGGGGTGTTCCTTCCCTAACATAATTAGAGACATCCGCTATATGGACGAAGAGTTTATAACCTACACCCGGAAGTTTATCGATGGAGATGGCATCATCTAAGTCTTTGGCATCCTCTCCATCCATTGTTATTGTACGAAGGGTGCGCAGATCTCTGCGTCCTTCCTTAATTGCAGATGTAATCTCCTCATCGGCAGGCGTGATCGGGAAAGAATCGGCCTGCTCTGTTACCGGTTCCGGAAAAACAGGAGAAAGGCCATATTGGCGGAGGATGGAGAGGATTGCTACATCTCTTCTTCCCGGATC
>DIEQ01000029.1:0-44566 GCA_002418705.1 Mageeibacillus sp. UBA5770
ATTGTCATTCCTTCCGACTTCACAAAGACGGAAATCTCACTTCTGGGATCCTATTCCGTAGTCTTGACCGCGCAGGCCATCCAAAGCGATAACTTCGCTTCGTCTGCTGAAGCATTCACAGCCCTCGACGCAGCTTGAGACACAAGTGAATTTTGCAGAATCTTTTAGAAAGGTAGGTGAATAGATGAAAAAGCTGACAAGCTATATTATTGTACTCGTCGTACTTGTTATTGTATTTGTCACTTCTGCCGGCAGCACACTCGCTGCCTGGTCGGTTCAGAGTGATACAGTCAATAAAATAACGATCGGAAGTGTCAAAGGTCTGGTCATGGAAGAATATATCCAGAATCAGACAGTTATGCCGGGATCAACGGTTAATAAAGTTGTTACCGTCAAAAATACCGGCGATATTGATGCCCGGATACGTGTCAGAATTGACAAAGCCTGGGGAGCCTCCAGAGATGACGACGGCAACTTGATTGCTGATCATTCCCTGAATACGGATAATATTCGAATCACCTATGATTCTACAAAGTGGTACTACGACAAAGCCGACGGATACTTCTATTATCTTGATGTTCTTTCCCCCGGTGCAGCCACAGCCGTTCCTCTTATGAAGGAATTCACCGTAGATAAAGAGATCGGAAATGAATACAAAAACATGCAGGCGGATATTGTTGTGCATATGGAATGTGTTCAGGCGATGGGCGACGGTATAAGGGTTTGGAGCGATAATCCCAGGGTATTGGGTAGTTATTTGCCCGGTCCCGGCAAAACAGCCGTTGCAGAAGTTGCCTTCACGGGTTCGACCGACGGATTTACCTTTAAGACTTCCGGCGGAGACCTGTTCGTTAATTTCAAAGATCTGATTCCCGGTGAAAGCCAAAGCCAGGTCATTAAGATCTCCAATGTCTTCAGCCAGAAAACAGAGGTTTTCCTGCGGGCTGACTTCATCGATCAAACCCATGCAACGCCGGAGAATCGTGAGCTGATCGAAAAACTGCTGAAGCAGTATGCGGTCATTACGATCACTGCCGACGACGGGACCGTAATCTACAAAGGGCCTGTCTGGGGGAATCCTGACATTGATTCGCACGGGACGGATTCTGCGAAATACTTTATCAGCCTTGGCCGCTTTGATGCCGGTACAAGTAAAAATCTTACGGTTAGCCTTTCCCTTGATTCGGCAATGGATAACAGATATCAGAATCTTCTGGGTCTGGTCAAATGGACTTTTGCAGCCGAGGGTAGAGAAGCCGAGTACACGCCTGTCACGAAGACCGGTGAAAGGAATCAGACGATACTCAGTCTTTCCCTTCTGCTGATTTCAGGCAGTCTGATCTGTATCCTTGAAGTACACCGAAGAAGAAAAGATAAAAAGCAGACGGCGCTCAGTCAGACATAAGACTGATACGTTAAAAACAGCACCCTGAGAATCTCTCAAAACCTGCCCGTAATACGTTAGTAAAACCAAGCAGGGGAACTGATCCGCAATGGATTCGTTCCCCTTTTTGGTGCACCTGAAATTCATATTACAACAACTTTGACTAACTGCGAGTACAGGCAGTTTTCGGATAGTGAATACCAGCGGATCCCTTCCTCAACAATGTCAGCCTGTAGATAATACTCGCCCGGCTCAGGCGGAGCTGCTGCTGAAATAACCGCATCGAGCGCTTCGTGCAGGCGCAGGTAGTCTGGCAGAAGGTATCTTTCGTTGTCCCAGACGAAGGGCTTGCGATGACTGTCGAACCAGTGATATGACAGAAACACATTTCTGTTATAATTCGCATATGTATTATTTCCCGGAAAAAGAGTTGCCCCGCAATGATTTCTTATTGTGACCGAAATGGCATATGGAAGGCCGGCTTTCATGGTTTGCGGAATCTTGTGACTGCTTATGATGTAGGCGAAATCGCTGCATGAGGGCTCCCGGGTCATCTGTTCCTCGAATCTCTTCGAAGCGTCGCCCGGATCGCCACACGGAGAACTGCCCCCGTCATCATTCGAAGCATCGTACTGTACATCATATGCATAGTCTTCGAAGAGGTAATATTTTTCATTTCCGTTATCCGGACGAAGGCGCTGGTATCTCGCGACCTTGTTTTCGCGTGATTTTCTGTTGCTTCGGATTAGGTCCCAATGGTCTATAAAATGACTGTCAATTCTTCTGATTTCGCCGGATACCTTCAGGGAATCATGTATCTGAGCCGGCAGTGAGGTTATTTCAGGGAGGTTTTTGAAAAGACGAAGCTGATGATCCGGAAACCAGGGTTGTATGTTAATAAATGTTTTTTCAGTTATATACCATTTTCGGGGGATCCAGTAAGCAACCGCCGTCCTGTCAGTAATGTATCTGTCAAAAGTTTCACGAGTCCAGGTGCTGTCAAGAGACTCATCATCATCCAGCCTGAAAATCCATTCCGATCTGCAGTGCCGCAATATATCCGGGGTATAAGCTTCAAAGGATCCTTTTCCTACACAGACTTTTACGTTTTCTGCGTGCTCTGAAAGCATACGGAAAGTGTCAATATTGTCATTGTCAAGAATTACGACGCGCTCATCACATAAAGGCTTCATGCTATCCAGAAGTATGGTCAGTGAATCCGGCTGTGAGGCGTTGGTTACAACAACAAAGGATACCGCAGCAGGCGTTTTAAGACTCCTGTTTCTACAGGTTACGGCAAGTGAATCCAGATAGGTTTTCATCCACATATAATCATATGCGGCGCGCTGTGTCTGCATCAGCTGATCCATGTCATTACCTGCCGCAGACATGTCATTATTAAAACGAATGTAATCGAGATGCTCCAGCCATTCGCAGGATGAAGCTACCTTATGATTTCCGGTGCCGATAACAATACATGGCGTTCCTGTCAGTGCAGCGAAAATCATACCGTGAAGGCGGTCCGTAACAACAATACTGGCGCCGGCAAACTGATCGGTTATTTTAGCAAGTGCCTTTTCACGCTGCTTTGGGTGGAGCCATTTTCCGATGCATGTATCAGTCCGTCTGATGTTATACGATCTTGCCTGAAGAAGTTCTGCAATGTCTTGTTTGCTTCTTTCGGAAAGGATACCTTCTCCGTCGGAGCGCAGGCACATAAGAGCACCGGATCTTTTGCGTTCTCTGACAGGTGACGCAAGCGATAATACAAAATCAGGCATCAGCTGGACTGTGACACCGGTGAAATATTTAGTCATAATTGCAAAAGATTTTTTTTCGCGGACGTATACGGTCAGATCAGGGTGATTCCTGTATATCTCAAGTGACCGGGCAAGTTCCGCCTTCCCCATTTCCGAATCCGAAAAAAACACGGTCTGCGGAAAAATAATGATTCTATTACCGGTAAAAGTTGAAATCGCATCACGCCGGAGCCACTCTTCGTCGGGATACATGTCGCCGAGGTTGCCCCCGCCGCTGCAGCAAATGATATCCGCAGGCCTGATTTTGTCAATCAGATACGGTTTGAACTTGAGATAAAGAGGGCTCGGGATTTCGATTACACGGCTCTCCGGGAAGTATTCTCTAAAGAACCGGTGCTCAGCGATTGTAATGGCTGCATCACCGACATTCTCATGAAGAGACGTTCCAAGCAGGTATATTCCCGGCTGGCCGCTGCCGGACCGGGTTAACTTCCGGAGGATTGTTTTGTCACAGTACCTAAGCGCTTTCCTTTCCGGATATTTTTCGAACATATTGCGGATATCACTGCACAAAGAATGAACCGGCAATGATTACTCCTTTCTTATCAGAGTGCTTATAATGATGATATAATACGATTACTGCTATTGCTACAACTACCGGCAATGAAACCGGAGCTGCAGACTGTCTTTATGACAGATATCCGGTCGGATCTGCAGGATCCTGTTCATTTTAAAGGAGCTGATATCTATGTCCGTTCAACTTGTTTTGATACGTCATGGAATAGCCGAAGACTCAGTGCCCGGACAGGATGATTTCAGCCGGTGCTTAACAAGCCGGGGCGAGCAGGTATTGCATGACAACTTTCCGCAGCTATTTCCTTTACTTGAAAAAAGCGATGAGACGCTCATCTGGTCAAGTCCGCTGATTCGCGCCGCTCAGACAGCAAAAATTGCAGCTGATACGTTAGGAATGACACAGATTGCCAATTATGATTTCATTTCTGAGGGGAATTTCGGTGACTTATGGAGACATCTCTCTGAACTTGATATGTCGAAGCATCACACGGTTATCGTCGTGGGACATGAGCCTACGATGGGAGACTGGTCTTATGAGCTTTCCGGAGCATACCTTCCATTCAAAAAAGGCGCCGCCGCCTGTTTCCGCATTGATACAAATAAATCCGGCACAGGAGAACTTCTATGGTTCATCCAACCCAAATCGATGGGTAATATCAGCCGTGAAATAACAACAAATAAGACTCTTTTTGATATACAGGAAGTGCTTCTGGGACGCGTGCAAAATATCCGCACGGCAGAGGAGGCCTTCCTTCGTGATCCTCAGGATATTGAAAATGTTCACCAGCTTCGGGTAAATATCCGTATTCTCCGGTCGCTTTTGACTTTTGTCAGACCCTTCCAAAAGCGAAAGCAGAACGCATACATGCAGGAGACACTCAAAAATATTGTACGCGAACTGTCTTATCTTCGTGAGCTTGATGTACTTTCAGATGCATGCGCAGAATTCAGCGGACTTGAATCCGGAAGTTTGCCTTCTGATTCAGAATTTAACGTCATGCTGAGGCAGGAGAGAGAGGCTGAAGCAGAGAGGGTTATCAATGCATTTTTTGCCGTAAGCAGCACGTATGCCCTTCATGAAATGGAAAAGGAGCTGCATCAGATTGCATGGCGCGAGAAGCTTCGCAGCAAAGAATCGATACCGGATTTAGTCCGGGTACGGTTCGCCGACCTGTACGAAGGCTTTATCAGGGATGTAAGCGGCCTTGATTACAGCGATGCTCCTGCGACTCACGCTATCCGCAAAAGAGCCAAGATCCTGCGCTATATTTTGAACAGCATGGCACCCTGGATGGAACATGGATATGAAAAAGCAGGCGACGAACTCAAGCGGATGCAGACAAATCTCGGCGAACTGTGTGATGCGCGCCGCAACAGGGATATTCTGCAGAAATTTGATCAACAGGCTTTTGCTCCATCGGTTCATGCGGAGCTTCAAGCCTTGATTGAATCCCAGAATCAAATCATTTCAGAAAAACTGGACCGGCTGTTATGAAGCACTTTAGCCATAAGGAGGCACTCGTATGGGAAAGAAAATGACTGAAAAGGTTACCTGGGTCGGCAAGGTGGACTGGACATTAACAAAATTTCACGGCGATGAGTACTCGATCGAGAGGGGCACCTCATATAATGCATACCTGATACGTGATAAAAAGACTGTGCTAATTGACACGGTATGGCAGCCGTATGATAAAGAATTCGTCCATAATCTAAAACAGGAGATTGACTTGAAGCAGATTGACTATATCATCGCCAATCATGCAGAGATCGATCACAGCGGAGCTCTTGAAGAATTGCTCCGCGAGATCCCCGGTACGCCGATATACTGCACAGCCAACGGTGTCAAATCCCTGAAAGGTCACTATCATCAGGATTGGAATTTTGTTCCCGTCAAGACCGGAGACACGCTCGACATCGGCGACAATAAGCTCGTATTTGTTGAAGCGCCTATGCTTCACTGGCCGGATACCATGTTCACCTATATGACCGGCGAAAACATCCTCTTCAGCAATGATGCGTTCGGTCAGCACTTTGGTACCGAGCTCCTGTACAACGATTTGGTCGATCAGGGCGAATTGTATCACGAGGCCCTCAAATACTTTGCAAATATCCTGACGCCTTTTTCTCTTCAGGTTGCGCGTAAAATCAAGGAAATACTTGGCCTTGGCCTGCCCGTTGATATGATCTGCCCGAGTCACGGCGTTATCTGGAGGGATGATCCGACACAGATTGTCACGCAGTACCTGAAATGGGCGGATAACTATCAGGAGAATCAGATCACACTTGTTTACGACACGATGTATGAGTCCACTCGAAAAATGGCGGAGTATATCACACGAGGCATATATCAAGCGGATCCGGGTGTCACTGTAAAAATATTCAATTCAGGAAAAGAAGATAAAAACGATATTATAGCGGAAATTTTTAAATCCAAAGCTATCCTGGTCGGTTCGTCGACCATAAACAACGGATATCTGTATTCGATCGGCGGACTTCTCGAGATGATCAAAGGCATGAAGTTTAAGGATAAGAAGGCTGCAGCCTTTGGAAGCTACGGATGGAGCGGAGAGGCAGTCAAGCAGATCAACGAGCTTCTGACTGCGTCCGGCTATGCACTGGTTAATGAAGGCATCCGTGCGTCATGGATTCCGGATGACCAGACTGAGCATGCATGCGTGCATTTTGGAGAAGAGTTTGTCAGAGCACTGCAGCCTGAAGCTTGAAGATTCCGAAAACTTTATAAAGACCAAATTGGAGCAGATGAGTGTATTAAAAAAGACTCATCTGCTCCCTGTCATATCCCTTACGAATATATTTCGAGATATCATCCATCTTATAGAGGATGCCGCGCTTTCTGCACTCTGCAGAGAATATGGTATTGAGTTCACTTCTGCGCGGGGACTCACATGAGTATGCATCACCGAAATAACGCACATATTGCTCCTTCATTCCCGGGAAATCCTCGTCTAGCCTGTCAAAAAAATATTCACGCTGGTTCTGGCGGAGTGTCACCCCGAACGCCGGATAGATATATTTGGCATGTGCCTCATGTGCCTGTGAGACAATGGATAGAATGTTTTCAGGTGTATCGTTTATGAATGGCAGTATCGGCATCAGAAGGATACCGCCTTCGATCCCTGCATCGCTAAGCTCCCGAAGGGCGTGAAAACGGCTGCTCGAAGGACAGACATGGCGTTCGATTTTGCGGCACAGGTCATCATCTGCTGTTGTGACTGTAAAATTCACAAAGGCCGGCGCATGTTTTTGTATGGAACTCAGGATATCCTTGTCACGAAGGATAAGGTCCGATTTGGTTGCAATGACAACACCGAACCCGTACTTTTCGATCCGCATCAGGGCACCGCGGGAAATTTCGGCGTCCTTTTCAAAAGGGTTATACGGGTCGCTCATGGAACCGGAATGGATGATTCCCTTTTTTCGCTTCGAGCGCAGGTCGTTTTCGAGTATCGCCAGTGCATCAGCCTTGGCCCGGACAGTGTCAAAGTCAGTAATGCGGTAACATTCGCTCCTGCTGTCACAGTAAATACAGCCGTGACTGCAGCCCTTATAGAGATTCATATTGTAGTTTGAGCCGAACCATCCGTCGCCATAGCCGGACAGAATGGATTTGGCAGGGATAGTCTTCATACGGGGCTCCTCTCATGAATTTCGCATACAGAATCATTATACCCTGTTTGGACGCAGTGTGAATTTTTAAAGGAGCTCATGCCATAATGACATAATCAATCATCAATCGTATTGAAAAAAAACGCGCAAGATGTAAAATAAATTTGAGGCTCGTTGTTTGTGAAATCGCTGAAGCGACAGACGCTGCACGGAAAATATAACACAGGAAGAGACGGCAACAATAATGGCTGTGGACAATCTCCGTGCGGATGCTTTGGAGGAATAGAAGTATGGAAAACGCAGCTCCTGACATGGCTACAGAAAACAATATTACAGGGAATACAGTTAAACATACTGACAAACGTGAGCTGCTTCTGCTCGCAGACCGGCTGTCCAAAACACCGAATCTGGGCGGGGTTATTCAGGATGAGATGTCTGATCCCGACAAAATTCCGCTGCTTCTTGAAATTATGCGCACCGATCAGAGCCCGGTTAAGTATACCGCTGAAAAAGTCTTAAGGATGATCAGCGAACTAAATCCCGCGTTGGTTTATCCGTACTTTGATGACATTGCGGTTATGCTTTACAGCGACAACAGTTTTCTGAAGTGGGGGGCAATTATCACGCTATCCAATTTAATCGCCATCGATACTGAAAAGAAATTTGACAAAATTTATGAAAAATATTTTTCTTTTATCCAGTCCGACTCCATGATATCGGCAGGTAATGTTATAAAGAATGCGTGGAAATTTGTACTTGCGAATCCTGATGCCGAAGGTGATATTACACGCAGGCTGCTGGCCACGTCAGATCACGTATACCTGAACAAAGGCAAGCCGTCAACCGAGTGTTCAAAAATTATAGCCGGCGGTGTCATCGACTGCTTTGATGAGTACTTCTTCCTCTCGGCGAATAAAGAAGAAATGATCGCATTTGCCGCAAGCCAGAGGAATAACACAAGAAAGGCCGTGGCCAAAAAGGCAGCCGCCTTCATGAAAAAGCATCAGGGTATCCTGTCGACGTCATGACCGGAGCTCTGATATTCACAGCTTCTGGCATAGTAGAAAATAAACTGCTGTACGATCCCAAGGTAACCTTCATAGAGGCTTTTGGGGAAGGACCCTGCATATTCCGTATCGATAATCCGTTTGATCCATACATCTTCCGGAAAGGCATTCGTGTGATGAAGCCCGAAAAGAAGGATACAGTTTGCCACTTTTTCTCCGATTCCGTAAAGACTTTTGAGAGCTGTCCTTGCCGTGTCTTCATCTGCATGGCGAAGATCAGCCAGCTGCAGCTGGCCGCCTGCGATGCTTTGCGCAGTCGATATGATGTATTTGTCGCGGTATCCCAGGGAACAGCAGCTCAAATGGCTGCATTCGAGCTCTGCAAGGCGTTCCGGGGAGGGGAAGCTAAAGTACGTTATCCCGCCGGCCTCCATTTTTGTTCCGTAATTGAAGCATATCGTCTCAATCGCCGTCTTTATTGCGGGGATATTTTTTCGCTGTGAAATAATAAAACTGACAGTGACTTCCCAGGGATCCTGATTCAGAATCCGCATACCCCAGCCATAGTCAACGGCAGACAAAAGGAATGGATCGGCAGGCGGGATCATGGTCCGGAGTGCTGTGTAATCGGATGACAGGTCAAAGTAGTCTGTCCAGATATCTTTAAAATCTTCCTCTGAACAGGAAAAAGTAAAACAGCCGCCGCCCAGATCTGCTATTTCAAGGTATTTACCCAAAGCGACGACACTGTATGTACCTTCCTTAAGGCGGTTCATACGAAAGCACTGACCGCTGTCAGCAATTTTTCGGGGATCAAAATCAGGTATATTCTTTGTTATCATGCGGTACCTTTGTGAATTTAAGTGCCTGTGATTTATGAATATATCTGTATTTTAACTCATTATTGTATGAGATCGCGATAATTAAGCAAATTCTTACTTGAATATAGCCCCCACAGGCAACTATTTTTGATATTATGAATTCTAATTATTATCTGCGGGGATATGGTAAGAAGATATGATGACAATCGCATATGTGGAGATGAATTTTTTTGCGCTGCTGATCTTGCTGCTCATATATATAAATATTCGCCGTTTTAAAGAGCTTTATCTGTTTGAACAGAAGCTTTTTCTGCTGCTTCTGGCTTCAAATGCCCTAATGCTTATCCTCGATTCCCTCATGTGGCTCGCGGACGGACGTCCCGGTGATATCGGCCTGACAGCGAATACGGTTGTTACATCCCTATATTTTCTGGCTCACCCGATTCCGTGTCTGGTGTGGACTCTGTATGCCAACTACATGGTTTACCGTGATGAGAGATCACTCAAGAAATTGCTGATACCACTCCTGCTTCCCGTGATTATAAATACAGTGCTGGTAGTCATGAGCGGCGTTGATGGAAGGGTCTTTTTCTTCGATGAAAATAACGTCTATCACAGGGGGCCCCTGTTCATATTTGTCGTGATTCTTTACTTCTCATATCTGGCATACACCTTTGTATTTATCCTTATCAAGCACCGACGAGTAGTCGGCGGACACTATGTGCCCCTTCTTGTTTTTTTGATAGCACCTGCTATCGGCGGTGTTATCCAGGTTATGTTCTATGGTCTGTCGCTGATATGGAGCAGTATGATGATCTCGATTCTGATTGTTTTCATTAATACGCAGAACGGACTCCTGTATGTTGATTACCTGACCGGCCTTTTTAACAGGCGGCAGCTTGATTTTTTTCTGCAGGAGAGAATCAGCAAAGGACCAAGGCACACGGTGCTGATCGGCCTTATGATTGACCTGGATTCATTCAAGGAAATCAACGATAAGTTTGGTCATGCAGCCGGGGATAAGGCTTTGATTGATACCGGGAAAACGCTCAGGATGAGTTTTGGTAAAAATGACCTGATCTGCCGGTATGGCGGTGATGAGTTCGTCGTTATTTCCGAGATGGACAGCGAGACGGCATTCTATGATGCCATGGCTGTGATGGATTGCCACGCATCCCAGATGAAGCAAAAGGAGAACAATCCGTACTCCATTCGTTTCAGCAGAGGATATGCCGTTTACGACTGGAATTCAAATATGTCGGCTCAGGCCTTCCTGAAGAGTATTGATGATCTGATGTACGAAGACAAGAACCGGATGAGGCAGGAATTCATATCATAAAAAGCAGCCCCATAATATGAGGCTGCCTGAGTCTGTGTCATTGTCATGACTGTATACCGTAAGAATAGAAAATCGATTTACCAGGGCCTGCGCGCTGAAACGAAATTGTTCTGCCAGAAATTGGTGAAGCAGGAACGCTTTACCACCTGGCCGTTCGATGAAGATGCGTCAATCATCATACCGTCACCAATATAGATACCTGTATGGCCGACTCTTTCACCGTTTGTGCTGAAAAAGAGGACGTCGCCCGCTTCAAGATTATTCATGGATGTAATCTTCTCCCAGTCGTCAACCTGAGAATATCCGGCTGCGTTATAGCGGCCGCGTGAGGAACCGGCCTGCTTGAGGCAGTAATATACAAGTCCTGAACAGTCAAATGAGTCGGGGCCGACATTTCCGAAAATATAAGGTTCGCCGAGCTGGTTCTCCGCAACTTCGAGGAAGGTGCCAATACTGGCCCTGCGGACCTTTTCGAGTACCTTCGTTTCACTTTCCACTGCATTGGGTGAATAGATAAGGGCCAGGGTCTGCTCGCCGGTCTTGCCGTCTACGGACAGCCCGTTGCGTTCCTGGAAGTCGGTAATGGCCGATACTGTCTCTGTGCCGTAGTAACCGGTCGCCTTATCGAGATACCCAAGGTCAATCAGCTGCCTTTGAAGGCTGTCAACATCTGATCCGATTGTACCTTTAAGAAGCGTGTATTTTTTGGCGCTGTCAGAATAAAGAAGATCAAGTGTTGCCGGTCCTGCGATACCGTCCTGTGTCAGCTCATGCTGGCGCTGGAAAAGTTCAACAGCATATTTGGTTGCGGGACCGTAGAGTCTGGTTGACTCGTCGAGGTCGAGATAGTTGAGGTCCATCAGGCGCTCCTGAAGATCCTGGACCCGATCGTTCTCATCACCTTTTTGGAGTGTTGGATCAGGGGTAGGTGTAGGAGTGGGTGTTGGTTCAGGAGTGGGTGTCGGTGCAGGCGTGCTTACCGCCGCATCTGCAGGCAAAGTATTCTGTGCAGTGGCTGTTGCCAGCGATGTCGCGTTATTCTGCTGTGCTGCCGACGATATATGCATGGTAAACGAGACAGCGACGATCACCACAGTAACTGCTGCTGCGATGGATCCGAATATAAAAAGAGGGTTCTTATTCTTATGACGTAAAAAAGCATCAAAGGGTCGGACTGAACCTTCTTCGTGCCGGTCGTTCAAAAAATCCTGTATTTGTTTTTTCATTAAGCCTTCTCCACTATTTATTATTAGCCTCATTAATTTTATACGGAGGTATGGTATAAATACAATACCTCAAGCAGAGATGTCACAAACAGTACATATAAGTTTAATCAGGCGTCTTTAAAATCGTATTTTTACATACAATTGTGAAGATAAGATGTAGATTAAGGCTCGACAAAAGCGGTAAAAACCGCATTGCTGTGAGGCGACAACATGCAGGACAGGTCGGGAATCGAATAAACCGGGGGAATTACGGCTCCTTTTTTGATATAATTATCGGATTAAAGGATCAGGATTAAGCGCCCGGGAACAATGCCGGCACATCTAATGTATTGCAGGAGGATGCCATGTATTACAGCTTTATTTTTCTGAAACCGGAAGCTCTGGAAAGACAGCTTGTTGCCTGTGTGCTTGAACGCCTCTTGTCGCTCGCTATCAAAATCGAGATATTCGACTATGTATATGTTACCGAAGACCTTATCGATCAGCACTATTGGGAGAGTATTGAGAAATACGGTGAGATATTCAGGGAGAAGGCTCGCCGGTCATTCGCCGGCAAATGTATTATCCCGGTCATTGTAAGCAGCGGAAACAGTCAGGTTATCTCTGAAATCCGTACACTTGTCGGCGCTACTGATCCTTCTGTTGCGGCGCCGGGGACGATTCGGGCTGACCTGGGCATGGATACGATCGAAAAGGCTATGGCAGAGGGCCGCTGCTGTGAAAACATCATTCATGCCAGCGACAGCCGGGAATCGTATCTGTATGAATCTCAGCTATGGTTCGGAAAAGAAACCGCATCGAAATACATATAAATAATCCTATGCGCAACATGTACCGTTAACTTACTTTGTTTGATATTTATTCCTTTTAGGTATAAAATAATCATACAAAATATCTCGTTGGCGCTGACAATGACAATGTCATTTTCGTCCGGGGTAAGTAATATGGACAGTAATCTGAATACCGCTTCACTGGAATTTCTCCGCGTAATTGAGGATGCACCGACTCCGATCCTTTTATATGATGAAGACGGGGAAATTGTCATAATCAGCAAGGTTCTTACAGATATAACCGGGTATGAGATTTCGGAGATACCCACTATGCAGGTGTTTATCAATAAGACATGCATAGATGGGAAGCAGCAGGCTGCGGAGAGCATTGAATCCCTTTTTTCGTCCGGACAGAAGAATATTTCACGGAATTTCCCCATCTGCACGAAAGACGGGCGCAAACTGACATGGGATTTCTATCCTTCCTATGTCGGGCAATTGAATAATGGACGTAAACTCAGAATCAGTATAGCCATAGATGTCACCTTGAGGAACAAACTCGAAAACGAGTTGCTGCATGAAAGAAATCTTCTCGAAACCACGCTGGTTTCGGTGGCTGACGGTGTCATTACCACTGATAGGACGGGAAGCATAGTCCTTATGAATAAGGCTGCGGAAATCCTTACCGGATGGACCTGGAAAGAAGCGGAAAGCAAGCCTGTTAACGAAGTTTTCCATATTGTAGATGAGAAAACGGAAGCGCCCGTGAATGACATCGTAACGGAAATTCTTAAGACCGGCAAAATTAATGAAGTCGGCAACCATATCCTCCTGCTTTCCAAAGAGGGCACGAAAAGACCTGTCGAAAAAAGCGCAGCTCCGATTAAGCTGGATAACGGTGAAATAGCCGGTGTGGTAATTGTTTTCAGGGACATCTCCGTGCAGCTTCAGAAAGAAAAAGAAATCGAATTTCTAAGTTATCATGATCAGCTTACCGGCTTATATAACCGCCGGTTCTATGAAGAAGAGATGAACCGGCTTGATACCGAAAGAAACTACCCGATTGCACTTATTATGGCCGATGCCAACGGTCTTAAGCTGACCAATGATGCCTTCGGACATATCGAGGGCGACCAGCTCTTAGTGCGCCTGGCGCAGACACTGCGAAAGGAATGCCGTTCGGATGATATTGTCGCCAGAATCGGCGGTGATGAATTTATTATTCTGCTTCCCAGAACAAGTGAAGAGAAAGCAAAGCTGCTGATCGACCGCATAAACAAATCCATTGCAGAACAGAAGCCGAGTCAAATTCCACTGTCTGTTTCACTGGGCATGGCTGTCAAGACTGATGAAGCAGAGAGCCTCAATATTGTGTTTAAGCGGGCAGAAGATGAAATGTACCGGAATAAACTTTCCGAGAGTTCAAGAATGAAGGCTCAGACAATCAACCTGATTATGAATTCCCTTTTCGAAAAGAATAAGGAAGCTATGGAACATTACAGACGCGTCAGCGAACTCTGTGAAGAGCTTGCCCTGGAGCTGCATTTCGAAAAGGAAGAGGTAGAGCAGATCAAGACTGCGGGGCTTATGTATGACATCGGAAAAATTGGAATTGACGAAAGAATTCTGAATAAGCCGCGAAAGCTCACGGAAAGTGAATGGCACGAAGTCATGAAACATCCGGAAATCGGATACCGCATCCTGTGTTCCGTCAAAGAATTCTCGGAAATTGCCGATTATGTCCTCCAGCATCAGGAACGGTGGGACGGAAAGGGATATCCGAAAGGTCTCCGCGGAAAAGAGATCTCCATACAGGCGAGAATTATCGGGCTTGCTGCAGCATATGTTGCCATGACATCACAAAGAGGATACAGTGAACTGTATAATGAAGATAAGGCAGCACATGAAATTAAAGAATATGCGGGCCGGCAGTTTGATCCTGATATTGCAAAGGTGTTTGTTGAGAAGGTTCTCGGCAAACGCTGGTAAATCGAATATACGAACAGCGGAGGAAATATGATAAAACCCATTCACGCTGCAGCATATGCTGCGGGCATATGCTGCCTGATTTTGCTTGCCTCGTGCAGCGCAATACCCGGCGGGAATAACGTATCCCCTGCCGGCGAAACAGCAGGGCAGTCAGCGGTATCAGCTGCGCCGACGGCGGAGATCTCAGTCGAATCAGCCGAGTCAGCACCGGTATCAGCCGAGTCGGGTGTACCCGGTGAGTCCAATGAGCCTGTCGGAACAACAGCACCGGGAGAGACGACAGAACCTTCCGGTACAGCTGTTCCCGAACCGGCCGTGCCGGGCAATCAATACATTATGAACCTGACTCTCGATACTGCCGCCAACACGATCGGGGGCACTGAAAGGGTCGTTATCCAAAATGACAGCAATGATGACTGGGACAAACTCTGCTTCCGCGATTACCCAAGCCTTTTTACGAAGGGCGGCAAAAGCGGCTATGACACGGACGGAGCGGTGTCGGACATCAGTCATATGAGAGATATAACCAACAATATGGATCTGATCGTTTACCGCGATACGGAGGATCTGTCGGTAGTGTATGTTCAGCTGGGCACTCCGTTGAAGGCCGGGGAAAGCCGTACGGTAGAATTCGAGTTTACAGCACATGTGCCTGAATTGGGAAGCCGGTACGGATATATGGACGGCATTTATAATCTCGGCAATTTTTATCCTGTTCTGTCGGTATATGAGAACGGCGGATGGAGCACGGAAAAATATTTTTCATACGGCGAGTGTTTTTACAGCGTTGTCTCCGATTACCGGATTACACTGTCCGTCCCACTCAATTACAGGGTGATCTCAAGCGGACTCTCTTCAATGACTTCGGTATCCGGGGGGCAGGGCATATGGACAGTCAACGCGCCGCGGGTGCGTGATTTTGCCATGATTGCAGGCGATGACTTTGATGTTGTAAGTGATTCCGTCGACGGGGTTACTGTAAAATCCTACTATATGAACGGGGACGAATACAGAGGCAGATCAGCGATGCAGGCCGGGCTCGATGCCGTCCGGGCTTTTAACGCGGCCTTCGGTGAATATCCTTATCCTGAACTCGATATTGTTGAGACATACCTTGATGCCCTCGGTATGGAATACCCCAATATTGTAATGATCAGTGAATCGGTAACCAACAATGAAGGAAGCGTCCACGGGTCGTTCAGCCGCCTTGAAAACGTGATCGCGCATGAGATCGGCCACCAATGGTTCTACGGGCTTGTCGGAGATAATCAATTTACGGAAGCATGGCTCGATGAATCCTTTGCCTCTTACAGCGAGTGGGTGTATGAAGAGCTTTTTCTCGATAAGGGGACGCTTGATTATAATATGTTTATTCTGTCGGATTCGCTTGAGCCCGAGACCAACCTGTATCCGGATGATTATTTTTGCATAAACAAGGAATATGATGAATTCGGAAGCGACCATGAGTACGTGTATGCCGTGTATAAGAACGGCGCAGTGTTTCTCTACCGTCTGCGAGATGCCATGGGCAGAGACGCCTTCGATCAGGCAATGCATGAATATGTGGCCGGAAATATGTATGATGTGGCGACGACAGAGGCTTTCAGTGAGCTGTTTCTGACAAAGGCCGGAGAGAACGCGGAGGTTGCGGCGCTTTTTCAAAAGTACCTCGGATGCGCGTAAGGCAGGATGTATCTTTTATTAATTCAGGTTCTGATAAACGGAGTATAATATTAAATGCTGACACCTTTTAGCAAGAAGAACTTTATCTGGAACTCGCTTGGCGCGGGCTTCAATGCTTTTCATTCGCCGCTTTTTCTTATGATTGTTTCCAGAGTGATGGGAATTCGGGATGCCGGATTCTTTTCACTTGCCTTTATGACCGGTGTCCTTCTTTCGAATATCGGACTTTTTAATGTGCGGAGTTACCAGATTACCGATATTAACCGGGATCATTCGGATGCCGTTTACCTGAATGCCAGGATCGTGACGGCTGCGCTGATGGCTGCATCGGCGTTTCTTTATTCGCTGACGAAAGCTTCTGACAGCCGGTATTTTGCTCTGGTCCTCCTGCTTTGTCTCTGGCGCGTGCCGGAGGTGCTGTCGGATGTAATACACGGTTCCCTGCAAATGCGGGGAAGACTTGACCTGGCCGGCAAATCCCAGCTCCTGCGGGCAGTGCTGTGCATAGCAGCTTTTGCCGGTGCGGTATATGTGACACGGGATCTTGTTCTGGCCTGTATGCTTCTGGTGTGTGTCAACAGCCTTGTTTTTGTGCTGTACGATCTGCACAGCTATCGTATGGTATGCCCCGGATACAGGTTTTTTCTGAACCGGGAGGTCGCGGATCTTCTCCGGTCATGTTTTCCGCTGTTCCTGATGTCACTGCTTTATGCCTATCTGATCAACGCGCCGAGATACTCGATTGACCTTTTTGGAACGCCTGAGAACCAGACAGTGTTCTCCATAATCGTGCTTCCGGCATCCATGATTTGGGTCGTATTTATCATGGTCCTGAATCCTATACTGCCAAAGCTCGCCAAAATGCATTTCGCAGGTAAGCGCACGGGATTTAACCGGCTGATACGAAATCTGATTGTTTCGATCGCCGGATTCAGCATTTTGTACCTTGCATTCATGTATATGTTTGGAATACGCATTTTTGAAATTGTTTATAAAGTTCCGCTTATGTCATACCGGGCGGCATTTATGCTTGCGGGAATCGGATCGGGCATTTTATGTATCGCTACGGTCTTCTCAAACCTGCTCATCCTGATCCGGGAAAAAAGGATCCTGCTGTTTTCGTATATCGGCGTCGCCATGCTGTCCACGGGTACTAGTATTTATTTTGTGATTCAGCGGGGATTATTCGGGGCAACCCTGTCATACCTGATCACAATGGCGCTTCTGATGCTTGCTCTGACAACAGGGTATATTTATGCGGATACCTGTAAAAATAGAATTCAGGGACCGGATTTTGCCGATGAACCGCGATCCGGACGTGAATGATTCAAAAATAATCAAATGTGCCGGCGCCAAGTATCGGCAGTTGGTATATAATTTTCTTGCTGCCGGCAACTTTTGCCTGCAGACATAAACAGTGGATATCCAGGAACATCGGAGGAAATATGATATACAATAACGTCCTTGAAGCTATAGGCCATACGCCAATGATTCGCCTTTCGCATATGACCGGGCCGGATGACGCTCAGATTCTGGTCAAGTATGAAGGGCTCAATGTGGGCGGTTCCATTAAGACAAGGACGGCTTTTAATATGATTTCAGCCGCTGAGGAACAGGGATTGATATGCCCTGATTCGATCATCGTTGAACCTACAAGCGGCAACCAGGGAATCGGCCTTGCGCTGGTCGGGGCCGTAAGGGGATATAAGACCATCATCATCATGCCTGATTCCGTAAGCTGCGAACGCCGCATGCTGGTCGAGCACTATGGTGCACAGGTCATGCTGGTCCACGACGACGGTGATATTGGGGCCTGCATCCGGGAATGCCTGAATACAGCGCTGTGCATGGCGGATGAAGATCCGAACGTATATGTCCCGCAGCAATTTACCAATCCTGCCAACCCGCTGGTCCACAAGCATCATACAGGACTGGAAATCCTTGAACAGGTTGCAGGTCCGATTCACGGCTTCTGTTCCGGCATCGGGACTGGCGGATCCTTATCAGGCATCGGCGAGGTCCTCAAAGCACAGAATCCCTCGATTCTAATATGGGCAGTCGAGCCGGAGAATGCTGCGATCCTGGCGGGCGGAAACATCGGGACTCATTTCCAGATGGGTATCGGCGACGGTCTGATACCGGATAATCTGAATACGGATATTTATGAAAACATATATGTTGTGACAGATGAAGACGCCATCTGCACAGCCAAGGCTCTCGCTTCCAGGGAGGGGCTGATGTGCGGAATCTCGAGCGGCTCCAATGTCGCTGCCGCCGTCATGATGGCCAGAAAGCTCGGGAAGGGTAAAACGGTCGTCACTGTCCTGCCGGATACAGCAGAAAGATATTTCAGCACGCCGCTTTTTCAATAAACTGCGTGCCTGAGCCCTCAAAAAAAGATACAATGAATATATATAAGCGAATCAATGGCAGAATGAGGCATTCGGTGCCGGGAGAATAGCTATGCTTAGGTCGCAAAAAGCGCTGGGAGAATATCTTACCCTGCCAAAACTCACACTGGAAGAAGCCGCACATAACAAGGCAATTCCTGCTGAGAAGTATAAATACGGCAGTGACCGCAACCAGTATATTTTGTATTTTGCCCCTGAAACCATTCCGCAGAAGCAGATTGTGGTCTATATCCACGGCGGCGGATGGATTACAGGTTCGCCTGACAAATACCGTTATATAGGCAGAAAATTCGCGGAAATGGGCTATCATACGATCTCGATCGGATACAGGCACGCACCTGTCTATAAATATCCCACACAGGGTGAGGATGTATTCAGCGGATATGTGAAGGGTATGATTACTCTTCTGGGAAAAGGCATCAATACGGAAGATGTCATCGTTGTCGGCTCGTCGGCAGGCGGACACCTCGGCGGCATCCTGACATACGACAAGGAACTCCAGGCTAAGTACAATGTCGAAGCGGATCATATCAAAGGGTTTATCTCGCTTGGCGGGATACTGACTTTTGGAATCGAATACGCTATTTATACTAAGAATGTTATCAACGCGCTTTTCGAAAAAGATTACGACCGGAAAAGGGCCGAACCATATTCACTGCTTGACGGCACGGAGAAGACCAGGGTACTTTGTATACATTCGGAAAATGATCCGCTCAGTGAGATCGAGAATGAAACGCTTTTTGTCGATAAAGTTAACAGCCTTAATAAAGGATTCGGTGAAAGCTATATTGTCAGGGATGAGACAATTTTTCATTCCAATCTTGTGTCCGGCGTGTTTTTCGAAGATATAGAGGCGTCTCCGCCCCTCGCAGAGCTTTTTCGCTGGATTAAGGACCTGCCCTCAAAAGAAGGGGCAAAACTGTAAATATTATTTGAATGGGAGAATACTAAAATGTCAGACATCAAAGCGGTTATTTTCGACCTGGACGGGACACTTCTTGATACGCTGGGGGATTTGGCGGACGGTGTGAATTATGCGCTGACCCAATACGGATATCCGGAAAGGTCGATTGACGAAGTCAGGCATTTTGTGGGAAACGGTGTCAGGAACCTTATGCAGCAGGCAATTCCCGAGGGTCTGATGAGCCCGCACTTTGAAGAGTGCCTTCATACATTCAAGGATTATTATTCGAAAAATATGCAGAATAAGACCCGCCCTTATGACGGTGTCCTTGAGATGCTCGACGCTGTCCGCGACGCGGGCTGCAAATCAGCAATCGTGTCGAATAAGTTCGACAGGGCAGTCAAGGAACTGGCCAAGGATCATTTTGGCGGCCATATCGAGGTCGCCATCGGGGAATCATCACGGACTCCCAAAAAACCCGCGCCGGACTGTGTATATGAGGCACTCATGCAAATCGGCGTATCAAAGGAACAGGCCATCTATGTCGGCGACTCTGAAGTCGATGTCAGAACTGCCCACAATGCCGGGATCCCCTGCGTGGCTGTTACCTGGGGCTTCCGTGACAGGGATGTGCTTGTAGCAGAAGGGGCAGATTATATTGTTGACCGCCCGGCTGAACTTATGCAGCTTATCTTCGCATTTCGCCCGGAGCATACCTGAAAATGATCAGAATTGCAGGGCTGCGCGTGCCTCTGGGATATGATGAGGAATTCCTGCATCAGAGAGCTGCAGAGAGGCTTGGCATAACACGCGGCCGCATCCTTAGCCTGGTCATAAATTCCAGGACAATTGATACTTCCGAAAAAGATGACATTGCGTATCTGATGACGCTTTATATCCATGTGTCCGGCAGTGAAAACGAACTTGTCTGGAGCATCAAAGATAAGAAAATCACACTCGGAACTGAATCTGTTTATATCGTACCTGCTTCAAAACCGGCGCCGCTAAGACCGGTGGTAATCGGTTTCGGACCTGCAGGAATGTTTGCCGCGCTGATTCTGGCAGAGTCCGGAGCCCGGCCGATTGTACTTGAACGCGGATCGGACGTAGACAGCCGCAGGAAAAGCGTGTCCGCTTTCTGGGAGACGGGTGTCCTGGACACGGGTACAAATGTCCAGTTCGGTGCGGGCGGTGCCGGTACTTTTTCCGACGGGAAGCTTAAGACAGGCAAGAAAGATGCCCGAAAAATGAAAATCCTGGAAGAACTGATAGAAGCCGGGGCTCCGCCCGAAATCCTGTATGACAGCAAACCGCATATAGGCACAGACCGCCTGCATGGTGCCGTAAAAAGCATAGCTGCCAAGATCGTTCGCCTCGGCGGCGATATTCACTATAACACCCGAGTTACACAGCTTATACGAAGGGGCGGACAGCTTACCGGAGTCGGTTATATCGAAAACGGGATATATACAGAGTGCTCCGCCGGGCATGCGATTCTGGCTATCGGACACAGTGCGAGGGATACTTTCGCATATCTGGAATCCAGCGGTATCCGAATGGAGCAAAAACCGTTTGCAGTCGGCGTACGCGTTGAGCATCCGCAGTCTCTGATCAACGAACTTCAATATGGCAGGTTCGCCCGGGATTCAAGGCTCGGAGCGGCCGATTACAAAATGGTTGTACACCTGCCGGACGGTCGGGCTGTATACACATTCTGCATGTGTCCGGGAGGCAGTGTCGTCGCGGCGGCTTCCGAAGAAGGCGGTCTTGTCACCAACGGGATGAGCAGATGGAAGCGGGACGGGGTAAATGCCAATACCGCAATTCTTGTCACGGTTGATGGGAAAGACCTCCAAAGTGATCACCCACTTGCCGGCACAGTATTCCAGCGCGGGCTTGAACAGCTGGCATTCGCGGCGGGAGGAAGCNNGCAATTACAGCGCGCCTGTCCAGCGTCTTGAAGATTTCATGAAGGACCGCCCTTCAAAATTTTTTGGCGATGTCCGGCCGACTTATATGCCCGGCACAAATTTCTCGCCGGTAGAAACCTATTTGCCTGCCGGGATTGCCGGGGCACTGCGCTGCGGGTTTGCCGAGATGGGAGAATGGATGCCCGGATATATGTATCCCGATGCTGTCATTACCGGTGCGGAGACGAGAAGCACATCGCCGGTTCGTATTCTTCGCACAGAGAGCCTCGAAGCGGTTGGGGTCAGCGGGCTTTATCCGTGCGGAGAGGGTGCGGGCTATGCCGGCGGAATCATATCCGCAGCAGTTGACGGTGTGCTCTGTGCCGAGAAGATTTGCGATAAAAATCAATCATACATGATATAATAATTACATTACGCAAGTGGCTCCGGCAGGGAGTCGATTTTACCGGATCAGGCGCAAATAAGGCGTCATATGCTGACATTTGTCCCGCCGGGAAGGAAGTGAACGCATGAAAAAGAAGATGAGTACGACAGCAGCAGTCATTCTATCCTCGAGCCTCTTTATAATCCTTGGATTGGTGCTTGTTTTCTGGCCGGAAATTACCGGGCTGGTTATCTGTTATGCGCTCGGGGTTCTGATACTGGTTTTTGCCATATCCAGGATCGTCAGCTTTTTTTCCGAAAAGCAGGTTTCATTTATTTATAAGCTGGATATCATTATCGGTCTTATCGCCGGCGCTGTTGGAATCTTCATGCTTGTCCGCCCTGATATCGTAATACTGATCCTTCCCCTGGTCATCGGACTCTTTTTTGTATTTTCCAGCGCACTGGATATTCAGAAAGCCTTTATCCTGCGTGAGTTCGAGAACAAGAGATGGAAGTCCTCGCTGGTACTGGCTGTTATCAAGCTGATTTTCGGTATCCTGATGCTGGTTGCCCCGTCAATCTTCGCTTTCGCGATGATTCGGATTATCGGTATTTCGATGATTTATAACGGTCTGTCTGAGCTTTGGATTGCATCCCGCTGGCCGAAAATCGACGAGTTTGCCGGAAATTGAAAAATATGTGAATCGAGGTAGAGAAATGTCGGAAATTGTTGCCGTAATTGATCTGGGATCAAACACCACACGGCTCAATGTTTTTGAACTGCATGATAACCAGCCGCCGGTGCTTCTGGCCGAAGATAAATACAAGGTGCGCCTCAGTGAAGACATGGGTGATGATAAGGTCCTGATCAATCCGGCCGCTATTCAACGGGCTATGGATGCGATGCAGAAGTTCTCGGGCGTTTTGACTTTATATCCGGGAGCCCGTATCCTGGCCGTGGCGACCGAAGCGATGAGACGGGCCAGGAACGGTCCTGCGCTGGCAGAACTGCTGTATCAGACCACCGGCATTCCGATCCGCATCATCTCCGGTGAGGAAGAGGCGTTTTTTGACTATCAGGCTGCCCGCCACACCCTTTCCGAGCGCGATGCGCTGATCATTGATACAGGCGGCGGAAGCTGCGAGCTGATTCTGATGAGGGACGGGGCGTGCCGCAGTATGACAAGCCTTCCGATCGGATCCGTCGTCCTTTCAGAGAAATTTACGGATAAGGGAGATATGTCGGCGGCAGCTATTTTCAGGCTTTTCAATTATGTGCATGCGCGCCTGTCTGCAGTGAGCTGGCTGTCAGAGGCAAAGGGGCTTCCTGTTATCGCGATCGGCGGCAACCACAGGGCAGTCGCGAAGATCTGGAAGAACAACCAGGATGATGATGCATCCCTTCACGGCTACACGATTACACGCGAAAATCTCAACAGTCTCTATATAGATTTGCTTGATGCCGATAATAACAGGCGCCAGGTCATGCTCGGCAAGAACAAAGACCGTGCGGATATTATTTCCGCAGGGCTGGTCCCGCTGATCCACTGCCTCCGCCTGCTCGAGACACGACAGATTATTTTCTGCGAGACTGGCCTCCGCGAGGGCGTCATCTTTGCGGAGCACAGCGGTGAAAAGATGCCCGTGTAAACAGGGTGCAGGTATGTAAGGGCTGTCAGGAAAAGACTTCGAACCGGATATGTACCGGAGGTAGGCGTATGAAAAAGATCGTTGCCGGATTCTTAATCGCTGCTTTTCTTATCCTTCCTTCCGGATGTTCCGGGAACAGGCCTGATTCGACTGTCATGGAATCATCGACAATCGCTTCGGACTCGACTTTGACGCCGGCTTCGGAGAGCAGCACACCGCTTTCTTCCGAAGAGACGTCCCCTTCTTCTGTTACGGAGACGGTCCCCAAGGACCGTCCGGAAGATTTTGTCATCTATTTTGCATTCGGAATTAATCCGGAGCAGCTTAATGTACTCAATACATATGATCGGATCATCACAAAGGATCTGGTCATGAAGGGCACTGCGAGTGCTGATTTTATAATCCCGCAAGATGATCTCGACCGGATTTACAGCGAATTATATAAGCTGCAGATTTATATGCTTCCGGAAAAGATCGTCAGCAGCTCTGTGGGCGTGACACCGAATACTGAGTTTACAATCCGCTTTATTATCGACCGTGTTGAATATTCCATTTCAGGCGATGCAACAACTGAATTTGCTGATACAACCGCAGCTGACCGACTGGTTGCATTTCGCAATTTTCTGATGGAATACATGTATTCAACAGCCGAGTATAAAAGCCTGCCGGAAGCGGAAGGCGGATATGATTAATGCCGGAAGTGTCATATAATGTATATAAAGAACTATTAAATTAAAATATACAAATAGAATAAGGAGGCGACAATCAATGGGAGATAAAAATCCAAAAAAGACAATGAAAAAGAAAAAAGTTGTTGAAAAAGTTACGGCAGCTCCTTCGGCCACAGCAGCACCGGTCAAGAAGCCGAAATAACCAACTGTAAGAAAACTAGCAGAAAGCCGAACAGTAAAAAGAAGAGCTCAAATTTTGCCGACAGTCAAAGGATCGCTTCGGCGGTCCTTTTCATTTAGATATCAAATATCGGGAGGACGCACATGACAAAAATGCCCGTACTTTTCATTGGACACGGATCACCGATGAATGCAATCGAGGATAACCGGTTTACCCGGAAGTGGCGTGAAATTTCACTTCGGATCCCTGTGCCGAAAGCCATTCTATGTGTCTCAGCCCACTGGTACACGCAAGGCAGCAGGATTACGGATGACCGGAGACCGCCTATGGTATATGACATGTACGGCTTTCCCGAAGAACTGTATAAGGTGAGGTACAACGCACCGGGTGCTCCCGAACTGGCACATCTGACACAGAATCTGATTGAGAGGCATGTGCAGATTGATAACACCTGGGGATGTGACCACGGGACCTGGTCCGTACTGTGTAAAATGTATCCAGACGCAGATATCCCTGTTTTTCAGCTGAGTATTGACAGGACGGCCGAGCCTTCTGTCCAATTTCAGATCGGGAAAGAAATTTCCGCACTGCGTGATAGCGGTGTCCTTATACTTGGAAGCGGGAATGTTGTTCACAACCTGTCACGGATCAGCTGGAGTATGGACGGCGGATACCCCTGGGCTGTCGAATTTGATGCTTACATCCGGGACCGGATCATAGGCGGAGATTACGCACAAGCAGTCGACTACCGGTCTGCGGGAAAATCATCAGAAATTGCCTTTCATACGCCGGACCATTTTTATCCTCTGCTCTATGTGCTCGGTGCTGCGGGTGAGGACGGCAAAGTTACCGTCTTCAACGATGCCTGTGTGAACGGATCGCTCTCAATGACCAGTTACCTTATTGAGTGAAAATGCGGTTCTAAAATACCAAAAGGGACAGGATACATCACGCATCCTGTCCCTCGTCTATGTGTTATAAGCAAAAAACAGATTTACTTTCCTTTTGCAAGTTCAACTTCTATGTCCCAGGCTTCCTTAAAAGCAGCAAGCTCCTTTTCCATGACCGGGATGCGTGTTCCCTCGAGACCGCAGTGAAGACACTTGTCATTCTTGAATCCCTGTTCGGAACACTTATCCGCGACTTCCTGAGCACATCCATAATTGCCGCAGTCTGAGCACCGGAAGACCGGATTCTTGCACGGATGTTCGTGCTTAATGCCTGCGCATTTGGCTACGTGGGCTTTTTCATCTTCCGTCATATCAAGATGACACTTCTGGTTTAACCGCCCGCCTCTTCTCCAAATTTTATTATATGGAGATACTTCTGGCACAACAATCACTTCCTTTCAACGATAAAAATTGAATATCAGTCAGCGCGTACAGCAGGGTACCAGGTCTATGAACTGCAGGTAAAGAATGTGTCAAAACAGCGGCACCATGCTGCTGGTTTAATTTAATTGTAGTCCCATGGGAAGTCATAGTCAATAAATGTTGAGATTTCCGGAGGGCTCAGCAGCAGATTTTAAGTAAAGCGGAGCGTCTGACTTTTTTTTCTTGAAAGATCTGTGTCAGATAGCCATGCCGGTCTTAAACTGGCTGTTATACAGGCCGGCATAGAATCCGCCGGATGCAATTAATTCATCATGGGTACCGGACTCGACGACATGACCGCCGTCGATGACAACAATTTTATCAGCACTTCTGATCGTGGAAAGCCTGTGTGCAATGACAAAGCTTGTCCTGCCCTTCATAAGCGATAAAAGGGCATGCTGAATCAGCACTTCGGTACGTGTATCAACAGATGAAGTTGCCTCGTCAAGGATCAGGACGGACGACTGTGCGATGATTGCCCGGGCAATGCTCAGGAGCTGGCGCTGGCCCTGTGACAGATTGCCGCCGTTATCGGTTAGTACCGTATCATAGCCGTCGGGCAGCTGAAGGATGAATTCATGGGCACGTGCCTGCCGGGCGGCATTCTCAACATCCTCATCGGAAGCGGACAGCCGGCCGTACCGTATATTTTCGCGCACGGTCTCCGAAAAAAGAAATGGATCCTGTAGTACAACAGAGATGGTGCGGCGAAGGCTCCCGGCTGTGATATCACGGATATCTATGCCGTCTATGAGTATGCTTCCGCTCTCAAAATCATAGAATTTTGTCAGCAGATTGATAATTGTCGTTTTACCTGCGCCTGTAGGCCCGACTATGGCAACAGTCTGCCCGGAGCCGGCGGATAATGTGGCACTTTTCAGGACAGGCCTTCCGGGGATGTAAGAGAACCCGACATTCTCAATGGAGATGTCGCCTGAAATTCCGGCGATATCCTGTGCACCGGGCTGATCGTGTTCTTTATCTTCGTCAATGACTTCAAAGACTCTTTCGCCGCCGGCGAGCGCCGACTGGATGGTGTTGAAAAGGTTCAGGATATCATTGACCGGGCGTGTGAAGTTCCGCATATAGAGAAGGAAAGAGAAGACGATGCCGACCGTCATGTTCATGTCCCGGATGATAAATATTCCGCCGAAAACAGCAATGAGAAGATAGGTCAGGTTATTGATCACATTGTTGAGCGGGCCCATGATTCCCGAGAGCCCCTGTGCCATTACAGCACTTCTCGTAAGTCTCCCGTTGATTGCCGAGAACTGAGCTTCCACCGTTTTTTCGCGGGAAAAGAGCGCGACGACTTTCTGCCCGGATACCATTTCCTCAATGAATCCGTTCAGGCTGCCGAGTTCCTTCTGCTGCCCGACAAAATACGGCTGCGTTTTTCGGGCGATGAAGCGGGTGCCAAGGAACATCAGCGGCGTTGTGACGACAGCGATGAGGGTAAGAAAGGGACTTAATACCAGCATTGCGATAAACATGCCGGCAATACTGACCACGCCGGAGAAAAGCTGCACAACGCTCTGGGAGAGCGTCAGGTTGATGTTGTCTACGTCATTTGTAAGGCGGCTCATCAGGTCGCCGCTGGCATGTGTGTCAAAATATTTCAGCGGCAGCCTCTGGATATTTGAGAACAGGTCCCTGCGTATATCGGAAGCTGTTTTCTGGGCAGCTGATATCATAAGAATGTTCTGTGCATAGGTAGAAATAACGTTGAAAAGATACATAACAAGCATAACCAGGCAGATCAGGCCAAGACCCCGCATATCCCCGGTCCGGATAAAACGGTCGACGGTATAGCCGTTCAGGCGCGTGCCGGTAATACTGATGAGCGTTGACACAGCTGCGCAGATAAAAACAAGTACAAGTGAGGTTTTCTTCTTGCCAAGATAACGCAGGATTCTCTTCAAGGTAGCTTTAGGATCCCTAAGTTTTACTTTTTCCTTGAACAACACTGCGCCGGGACCGCCGGCGGGGCGTCCGGTGAAGCTGGAAGGATTAACAGCCGGCATAAGCGAGCACCTCCTCTCCGAGCTGGGAAACGGCTATGCTTCGGTAAATCTCGCTGCTGCACAGTAATTCTTCATGTGTTCCTTCTGCGGCGACTCTGCCGAAATCAAGCACAATAATCTTATCTGCGTCCATGACAGCAGAAATTCGCTGAGCGATGATGATAACTGTCCGTTCTTTCATGCGGTCTGCAAGTGCGGCCCGCAGATTCGACTCGGTCCGCAGATCCACGGCACTTGTCGAGTCGTCGAGAATGAGTATCTCCGGGTCCTGAAGCAGCGTGCGGGCCAGTGACAGCCGCTGTTTCTGTCCTCCCGAAAAATTGCGGCCGCGCTGTTCCGCCGGGCTGCTGTATTTTTGAACAAGTGTACTGATAAATTCTGTTGCCTGGGCATCGGATGCAGCACCATCGAGCTCTGCTTCCGATGCATTCTCTTTGCCGAAGGTCAGATTGCTTGCGATTGTTCCGGAGAAAAGCAGGCTGTCCTGCATGACAATCCCGATTTTTCTGCGCAGCTCATGAAGACTGACCTGCCGGATATCGACGCCTCCTATGAGGACTTGTCCGTCCGATACATCGTAAAGTCTCGGAATCAGGCTGATAAGGGAACTTTTACCGGAGCCTGTCGCTCCGATAATTCCCACGGTATTCCCCTGCTTCATGGTAAAGGAAATATTCTTAAGTACAAAATCCCCGCTTTCATCGTATCGGAAACTGACGTTCCTGAATTCGACATCATAGTTTGCAGGAGAAATTGGTTCCCGGGGCTCCGTTATGGACGGTTCTATGTCCAGGACTTCGTTTATCCGCACGGAGGATGCCTGTGCGCGCGACACATTGATTATCAGATTGACGCCCATAACAAGGGAGTTTGTGATCTGCACGAGATAGTTGATGAAGGCCATTATTTTACCTGTTTCCAGGCTCCCGGTCTGAACCATATTGCCGCCGAACCACAGTACGGCCACGACGCTGATATTCATCACAAGCGTCACAACCGGCATTAAGAGGAATGTCACATTCTGTGCCCGGATGCTCTTACCGGTTAACGCATCATTGGCTTCTTTAAATCTTTCAGACTCTCTTTGTTCCAGGGAAAATGATTTTACAACTCTCACACCGAGCAGGTTTTCGCGCATTACGGTATTCACTTTGTCGAGGCGTTCCTGGACCTGTGAAAATAGCGGGACTGATTTTTGAAGAACAAGAATGATGCTCGTTACAACAATCGGGAGCAGGATACAAAAAAGCAGTGCGAGTTTTGCATTTAAAAGAAAGGACATCACGATCCCCCCGAGGGTGATCAGGGGAGCACGGACCATGATACGCAGCATCATCAGCATCATGCTCTGCATCTGCATGACGTCGTTGGTCAGGCGCGTGACAAGGGAGGAGGTCTTGAAGTGATCAATCTCGGCAAAGGACAGGCTCTGGATTTTGTCGAAAAGCCCCTGCCTCATCTGCCCGCTCATATTAACGGCCGCTAATCCGGCGGCAAGCGAACATAAAGCGCCTCCGATGAATCCGATTATGGCATACACGATCATCTGCAAGCCTGTATGAAGGACATAATTCATATCCCTGTTGGCTACGCCTATATCGATAATATCGGACATCAGGGTCGGCTGCTGCAGATCCATAAACACTTCTAAAAGCATCATGAGCGGTGCGATAACCGCAAAGATTCGGGCTGATCCTTTTACGTATTTCAAAACGAGCTTAAACATCGCTTTTCTCATTCTCCGTTCTGTTATTATCCGTCATGTGGCCTTATGTGCCGTTGTGCAGGGGACTCTTACACAGATACCGGTCTGTCCGGCACATACTTGGTTGTCCATCTTCCGGATCGAAATCGCAGGACAAAGAATGCACTGCGGCAGACCCAGTCCATAATCATGGCAATCCAGACGCCGATCGCTCCATATCCGAGAACAATACCCAGCAGATAGCTGAAGACAATCCGGAAGAACAGCATAGACCCGATCGATACGAACATCGTAAAGCGCACATCGCTGGCGGCTCTCAAGGCGTTGGGGAGTGTAAAGGATAAAGGCCACAGTATCATGGCAATGCCGTCATGAATAAGAACCAGAATGGTTGCGAGCCGTATCGTCTCCGGCGAAAGATCATATACCTTAAGGATAAGAGGCATAAATGCCAGAATGACAATGTTCAGACCAATTGTTGCCGCGTATGCAATTTTGAGAAGCTTTTTTACATAATATCTGACCTGGTCATAGTCGCCTGCGCCGATACAACGGCCAACGACGGTAATCATCGCCAGGCTTATCGCCTGTCCCGGAATACAGCCGAGGGAATCGAGATTGTTGGCAACTGCATTTGCTGCGATCTGGACCGTTCCGAAAGTCGCAATGATGCTGACTACAAGTATGCGTCCAAGCTGGAACATACTGTTTTCAAGGCCGCTAGGTATTCCAATCTGCAGAATTTTGCGGATAGAACCGAAGTCGGGAATAAAATTCCTGCGTTTGACGTAGATATCGCGTTTGGGATTCACAATCATGAAAAGAAGAATAAGTGCGCCGACCGTCCGCGAGACAAGCGGAGGAATGGAAACGCCCTCGACACCCATATGGAGCCCGAAAATGCAGATTGCGTTGCCTGCAATATTCAGGATGTTGATGATCAGGCCCGAAAACATCGGGACACGGGAGCTCCCCATTACACGAAACAAGGCTGCGCATGCATTATACAGACCGATACTCGGGTAGGACAGCGCTGAAAATCCGAAGCAAATCATGGCGTTGCGCATAACATCATCGTCAATGTCACCGAAAAAAAGCCGGAGGATCTGTGCGCGAAAAACCAGGGAAATAATCATAATAATAACAGAAAAAAGAACAGTGACCGTCAGGAGCTGGTTTGCCGAGATACAGGCTTTTTCGCGCTGGCGTGCCCCAAGATACTGGCTTGCGACAACAGCACCTCCTGTAGCCAGTGCAGCGAGAATGTTGATCAGAAGGACGTTAATCATATCTACCAGCGAAACGCTTGAAACAGCTGCAGCGCCTAGCGAAGATGCCATAATTGTATCGGCGATGCCGACCGTAATTGCGAGAACCTGCTCGATAATCAGCGGAATAATCAGACTTTTCAAATCACGGTTTGAAAATGCAATTTTGGTATCCACTCGGGCGTATCCTCGTTTCGGGTCCTGAGACAGATTCTCAAGAGATCTTTCTGTTACCAAAAGAGTAAAGCAATATGCCTGTTATTGCAATGTTTTTGAAGAATACAAAGGAGAAGGCCACGCAAGGAATTTATGTTAGAATGAAAGCTATAAACGGTCTGCCCGAAGCGCAAAATCTTCTATTTGTGCCCCGGCGGGATATGCCGCACGCAGACAAACAGCTGTTTGGAGGAAGAATGAATCAGGCCATTATTGATATGTGGAAAGAAGACATAGACCAGCTGGCCCTCGAACTTCCCCAAAAGCATAAGAATCTGTTTTTCCAACTGCCGAAGGAGCATTTTAGAATATCTTGATCTCAGGAACTCAGGTCTTAAAATCCGTTATTCTACGGTGTATTATGATGTCATAGAAGATGAAAGCCAGATGTCGTTTTTCCCGGAGATAGAATGCAATGTAACTTTTGAAAACTACCGGAAGAATCGGGATGTATGTATGGAGTATGCGCTGGCTTTTCGCGGGGAGTAGCCTTATGATCCGAAATCAGTGGTACGGAATCCTGGATGCAAAAGAAGAGCGGCCTTAAAAGGGGGTTCATCCGATGTCTGAATATCTGACACAAATCATGGTCGAGAGTGATTCGATCGAAGACACGCTGGTTAAACTGAATAACTTAGTTCCCCGCGGCAAATATCTGCCGATTCAGTTTTACAAATCAGGGCAGGATACCTTCACGGTTCAGTCGGAAGCGGATACGGAGGAGGAGGCCTATATGCAGGCGGGTAAAAAGCTCCCGCCAAGGGCATCGATTATTTCGAAATATGTCAGCAGGCAGCCTCATCGAAGACTAGAGACCGTTGAAGCATCTGATGAGGCGGAAGCTGAATATCTCGGCAAAAAACATCTTAAAGGATCTGAGTTCATCAAATCCGTCGAAGTAAGCAGGGCTCCGAAACAAGGACTTTTCGGGATCGGGAAGCTGCCCGGCCAATATATCCTGCATATACGGCAGCGTGCTTTGGTTGTCGTCAATTATTCGGAAAGCGCCGTACTGATAGGATATTACGGTGATGCCTTTATAAATGAGGTCATCAACGCAATGAAAGCCTGGTACAGGCTTTCGGCTGCTACCAGCACCTATTTCATGGCAAAAGGTAATATCTGCGATGACTGCAGACGGCCCGCGAAGGGACTGAATCTGCGCCCCGGACATCTATGCTGCGATAACTGTGTGAACATCGCCCTGGGAACGGCCGACTGGGAGACTGCACTCAAAGATATGAATGCATATTTCGGCCCCGGGGTGCCTGAAAATATACTTGAAATGGTCAGAAACCACATATAAGACTTTTTTAGAAAATATTTATTTATTTCGCGGATTCACAAGAAAAATCCCTTGATTAATTGCGGCACTTTGATACAATAAAACTAGAAAAACTAAAATAGTTTTATTGGTTTCGGAGGGTGAAATGGATATAACCGATCGGATATTCTACGGCGTTATCGAAGAGTTCAAAGAGAACGGCATTAAGTTCACCATGGATTCCCTCGCTTCAAGGCTTGGGATCAGCAAACGTACGCTTTATGAGACCATTTCCTCAAAGACAGAAGTTCTCGAGATGGTCATCGACCGGACTTTCGCCGATGTGAAAAGACAGCAGAAAGAAATTTTTGATAATAGCGGCTTGTCCCTCACGGACAAGCTAAAGCGTCTCTTTACCATTGTCCCGTCCTATTCGGAGGTCATAGATTACCGTCGTGTCAATGAAATCCGGCGTGTATATCCTCAGCTTTACCAGAAAATACATGATAATTTAAGCAGCGACTGGGAACGGACACTTGATCTGCTTGAAGAGGGCATGGAAGCAGGTGTCGTCAAGCGCAAGAATCTCGTCGTCCTTAAGGTACTTCTGCTTGAAATATTCGAAAAACTTCTGGACGGTTCATTTTTAATTCAAAACAATATCACCTACGAGATGGCTATGAAAGAGACTCTGTACATCATCTTTGAAGGTATTCTCACGGATGAATGCAAAGGGGAGGCGCAGAATGATCACATATGAGAACCGGGTATTCCATGCGCAGACAGACAACACTTCCTACCTGATCCGCCTTCATGAAGCGGGGTATCTTGAACAGCTTTATTACGGCAGCAAAATCCGCCTGGCCCCGTCATATGACGCTCTTTTCGAAAAGAATTCGACAGGATACGGGAACAGCACCGTTACACCGGGGGATACAATGCTTACCCTCGATAATCTTTGCATGGAATACTCTTTTGCCTCTACTGGAGATTACCGGCATGCGCCGCTGTCGCTGCAGCTGCCGGATTATGGTTTTTCCAATGATTTTCGCTATGAGAGCCATAAAATCTATGACGGCACATATGAAGAGAATCATCTGACAAAGATGCCGTATGCCAGGGCAAATACAGGTGAAGGAAAGAAAGAAATTTCGACCCTCGACATTACGCTTAAGGACAGCGTGTTTCCTGTCCGTTTACACCTGATATATACTTTTTTCGAAAAAAGCGATGTGATCACAAGGCGTGTCAAGATCAGCAATGACAGTCAGGAAACAATTCAGATATCCAAAGTAATGAGCATGATGCTTGATCTCCCGGATAAAGATTATACTTTCCATACTTTTGACGGGCTCTGGGCAAAAGAGCGCCGCGAAAATAGAAAGAAGCTTGTTTCGGGCCTGTATGTCAATGACTCGACCACAGGCAGCAGTTCAAACCGCCACAACCCCTTTATCATGCTATCAAAAGAAAACAGTACGGATAACCTCGGCGAATGCATCGGGCTCAACCTGATATATTCCGGCAATCATTATGAAGCGGCTGAAGTGTCCGGATACGGCAAAGTCCGGATCATGACGGGAATTAATCCGTTCCAATTTGCATGGACTCTTGGAAAAGACGATGCCTTTTACACCCCCGAAGCGGTCCTGTCCTTCAGCGCACTAGGAGAGAACGGCTTGTCACACAACATGCACGCCTTTGTCACACGGCACATTGTATCCCCGGAATGGGCAAACAGGGAAAGGCCGGTCCTGATTAATAACTGGGAGGCGACGTACTTTGATTTCACTGACGGAAAACTCCTTGATATCGCCAGGGAAGCCAGGGCTCTCGGTATGGAGATGCTTGTGCTTGACGACGGCTGGTTCGGGAACCGTTCAGACGATACGTCCTCACTCGGCGACTGGAAAGTAAACGAAAAAAAGCTCGGCGGCTCTCTGCGCAGACTTGCTGAAAAAATCAACAAACAAAACCTGAAGTTCGGACTTTGGTTCGAGCCGGAAATGATCAGCGAGAAGAGCAATCTTTATCTCAGCCATCCTGACTGGGCAGTGAAGATCCCCGCCCGCCCGGCTTATATGGGACGCAATCAGTTTGTCCTCGATCTCACGCGGAGCGATGTCCGTGATTATATCGTCACCGCTGTTAGCGACACGCTTTTAAGTGCACCGGTTGAATACGTCAAGTGGGATATGAACCGCCACCTGTCCGATGCTTTCTCGGCAAATCTCGGACAGCGGCAGGGCGAGTTTTTTCATCGTTACATCGAAGGTGTATATGAAGTGATGAACCGGATAACGGGCGCTTTTCCCAATGTTCTTTTTGAAAGCTGCTCGGCAGGCGGCAACCGCTTTGACTTAGGGATGCTGTGCTATATGCCGCAGGTCTGGACATCGGACGATACGGATGCAAACGAACGGACATATATACAGAGGGGGACTTCATTTGGATATCCGCTGTCGGCAATGGCAGCACATGTCAGTGCCGTACCGAACCACCAGACGCTCAGGAACACCTCGCTCGAGACACGGTTTAATATTGCAAGTTTCGGAGTCCTCGGATATGAGATTGACATTACAAAGCTTACAAAGTCTGAAAAAAAGGTAATTTCGGAGCAGATTGCTTTCTATAGGACGTACCGCACCCTGTTCCAGTTCGGAACATTTTCCCGTATAAAGTCAGATGAGAATCACGTGATCTGGCAGGTTGTATCCCCGGATAAAAAGGAAGCGGCTGTTCTTTTCTACCAGCGGTCAGGCATGCCCAACCCCGACAGCGATATCCTCAAAGTCTCGGGGCTGCTTGCGGATCAGATATATGAAGTGTCGCCCAGAAAGCAATATATATCCATCAGGCAGTTCGGCAGCCTTGTGAACCAGGTATCCCCCGTCCAGATTACGGATGAAGGCATCCTTCAGTCCGTCATCAACAAGGTCTATATGCTTGAAAGTGAAAAAGAGTCGTACCGGGCTTACGGAGACCTTCTGATGAACGCGGGAATCAAATTGAGCCAGCAGTTCGGCGGTGTAGGTTATAACGACCGGACGAGGGTTATGGGGGATTTCGGATCGCGGCTTTACATTATCAAAAGCGTCGAAAATTCTGGAAATCCTGAACAGGATAGCAATTAACTTTAAATATACCGCGAAAGGAACATGCAATGGACAAATCATCCGTCATTTTCGGTAATGAAATGAGCAGCAAAGTCATTAAGAAAGCGCAAAGATCGAAGCAGAAGTATGTAAGGAAATTCGGCAGCGATGTGAATGTGGATTATCCCCTGTCCGTCAAAAAGAACCCGTATATCGGGGATTCTCTTGGTGTTTCGAACGTGGTCATAACCAGGGAACCGGGGGAACAGTATTTCGATCTTGAAAAAGGCGTCATCGTAGGAAATATCCGGATGGGTTTCGGGCATTACCGGATCTCCATGGCTATTGCATCCGCAGCAAACTCGATGGGATACACCCCGTACTGGATGGATCTGAATTCCTATCAGCAGACAACCGGAGGCAAGGTAATCAATGCGCAGAACGAGCTGTATTCGTTCGGCTCGAGGCTCTCCGGCAAGAGCCGGCTGTTCAATAAATTTGTGTGGGAACCCATGAATTACGAAGGCTTCCGCAAAATTTCCTACAATGCGGCAGATCAGAAGAATGCTGAACTGATGACCTCTGTTTTTCGCAATGTCCCTAAGAAAATTCCCCTGATTGCCACCCATGTATGGCCTGCCCAGGCGGCCGTGCACGCCGGCATGAAGCATGTCGTAAATGCTATTCCGGATAACTGGCCGATGGCACTGCATTTGTCGGAAGGGAGCCTTCATACCGTTCAGACGCATTCCGCGCATCTGGGATACCGGACTTTAAACGGCATGAATAAAGACGGTATCCTAAGGCCCATGCCAGCTGAGGATATCCAATATACCGGACATTATATCGACCATGAACTGGTTGCGAATATTGCCGCGGACTGTAATGCCAGAGCCGCGCGGGTTGAAGAAGCAAAACCGATGCGGTTCCTCCTGACGATCGGCGGAGCAGGCGCACAGAAGGAAATTTTCGCGGCGATCACTTCGTATCTTCTTCCTTATGTAAAAGCAAAAAAAGCAGCCCTGTACATCAATGTCGGCGATTATATGAATGTCTGGGAAGATCTGACTCGTGAAATCCAGGAACTTAAGCAGCTTGCCAAAGAGCATTTCAACAACTGGACAGATACATCCGCCTTCGCAGAACAGGCGCTGCGCGGAGACGTCGAAGGGATCCACGGATTCTGGCATGAGAATATTTTTGAAGCCGTATATGCGACAAACCTTCTGATGAGGAGTACGGATGTGCTTGTAACCAAGCCGAGCGAACTTGCCTTCTACCCGATTCCCAAACTGTTTATCAAACGCGTCGGCGGTCATGAACAGTGGGGGGCCATCCATTCCGCGGAAATCGGCGACGGGACACTTGAGTGCAGGGATATAAATCATACCCTTCAGATGATTGAACTTTTCCTGACGGATGGGAATGTCCTGAAGGAAATGTGCAGCAGCATCATGAAAAATCATGAAATCGGTATTTATAACGGTGCATATAAAGTTGTGGAACTCGCTATGAATATGAAAAATAAAGATAATGAGGAGTGCAGGGAATGAAAAAACTAACAATGGGAAAAATCTGGTTGTTTGCAGTCGGACAGTACGGTTGGGCACTTTTATCCGGTCTCATCTCAAACTGGCTTGTATATTTTTACCAGCCGGACATTGCCTCGCAGAATGCCGGGCAGATTCTTTTCGTACCGCAGGGGCGTGTTATTCTGGGCGTCATCACGGTTATAGGCGCCATCACAGCAATAGGCCGCGTATTTGATGCTTTCACGGATCCCTGGATCGCGTCACTTTCTGACAAGTGCAAATCCAAAAACGGACGCAGAATTCCTTTCCTCAAGCTCGCTTCCGTTCCTCTGGCGATCTCAACCTTCCTTGTATTCCTCGCACCTGTCGGTGCAACAAGCTGGATCAATGCCGTTTGGCTCTTTGTCATGGTTATGGTATATTATCTTGCCATCACAGCATACTGCACACCTTACACAGCCCTCATTCCCGAGCTCGGCAAAACACAGGCGCAGCGCCTGAACATTTCAACCGTAATCTCGCTGACCTTCATTATCGGTACGGCTACGGCCTATGCAGCACCTGTTATCTGGGGGATTTTTGAGCCCTCTATGGGACGAGTTATGGCTATGCGGACTGCTTTCGGTATCCTGGCGTCCATTGCACTTGTATGCCTGCTGGTTCCTGTTTTTACTATCAAAGAAAAAGATTATATCACGGCTGTCCCGGTTGAAGGGACGGCAATATCATCTCTCATCAAAACTTTCAAAAACAAGGACTTCCGTCTTTTTGTCGGTTCCGACATTCTCTACTGGATCGCACTTACCATGTTCCAGACAGGTCTTCCTTTCTTCGTAACATCCCTTCTGGGCCTGCCTGAAAGCATGGCAACCATTTACTTTGTCCTCATGACTGCCCTTTCCCTGGTATTCTATGTCCCGATCAACATCATCTCCAAAAAAGTCGGCAAGAAGAAAATCGTCCTTCTGGCATTCTTCCTGTTTGCGGCAACATACCTGTATACCGTCTTCCTTGGCAGCGGACTTGGAATAAGCCCGGAGATTCAGGGATATATCCTGGCAATCGCAGCCGCCCTTCCGATGGCCATCTTCGGAATCCTTCCCCAGGCCATGGTCGCGGACATTTCACAGAGTGATTCGATAGCTACCGGCGAAAACCGCGAAGGCATGTTCTACGCAGCCCGCACTTTTGCCTTCAAAATGGGCCAGAGCGTATCCATGCTTGTATTCACGGGAATCGTCACGATCGGAGCCGCAGACGGAACGGGATACCGTATTGCAGCCGGCGTTGCAGCCGTATTCTGCCTCCTGGGCGGCATTGTCCTTATCGGCTTCAATGAAAAAAAGATCAACGCAGCCATCACAAGCAGCATCGGCTAAAATACCCGAATAAGATTCTGCACCGGTTTCGGACATCAATAAATACAATCTGAAGAATCCCCGGAAGCTATTTCGGGGATTTTTTGTGCTGCGAAATACTATGTGCCGTGTCATTTTGCGCCTGCCTTTTTAAACCGGGTCCAATTAAGCTATAATTCTGTCATCAGATGAAATTTTTGCAATGGGCATTGCTGACAGGGTTTATGGTGGGAATATGGGAAAAAAGAAAGAAGCACATGTTGAACTTCGCTACTATGAAATTCCGCAGAATGAATATGTGCTGGCATTACTGGGAGAAAGCTGGAACAGGATTTACCATAATCCTGTCGACGATCTGCATTTTCACAATCTCCTGGAGATTGGCTTTTGCCATGCCGGAGCCGGAAACATGATTTTCGACGGAGGCACTTTCATCCCGTATGAAAATGGTACATTTACCGTCATCCCTCAAAATTTACCTCACTCAACCTTCAGCAGCGGGGAAGGCACCAACTTCTGGGAGTTTTTGTTTTTAGATGTTGAGACGTTCCTGCGCGACGCGTACAGCACAGATCCGATTTTTGCGCATGAATTGATTGCGCGTATCAAAAAAAGATCCTTTGTATTGCATGAGGATCAAAACGCAGTTCTCGCAGACAGTATTAAAGCTTTACTGTCGAAGAAATCAGAGCAGGGAGAATTCAGCGAAGAAATCGAAAAATGCCTTGTACTGAGGCTTCTTCTGGAAATTGCACGGCTGAATCCCCTCGAAGGCAAAAAGACTGAACAGCCGCAGAAAAGACGGAAAGCAATCCTTGACTCACTTGATTACGTCAATGAGCATTTTGCCGAACCTATCAAGATCCAGACGCTTGCAGAGAGCTGCCACATGAGCGAAACACATTTCCGGAGGCTGTTCCTTGACACAATGCATATGCTGCCGGTCGATTATATTAACTTCGTGCGGGTCCAGAAAGCCTGTGAACACCTGAATAGCAGCAATAATTCAATTGAGAATGTCGCACGTAAGGTCGGGTTCATTTCGCAGTCAACGTTCAACAGGAATTTCCGCCGGTTCCTGGGTGTATCTCCGCTCAAATGGAAAGCAGCAGCTGACAATTATAAGATGAAACTCCTTCAGTATAAGATTACAGCGCTCAGGGGTTGGTGACCAATAGAGGGGTAAATGGTCGAATTTGCATATTTTGTGCTCGATTACGAAAACATATCTTTCCCGAAGCGTGTAATAATATGCACATAAAACGCCGCCGAATTCGAGAAAATTTAATCAATATCACAATAGAAGCGATCGGTATTGAGAAGTTTCCACGAATATTGGCGTCAGGAAAGCACAAACACCACTTTAGGAGGAAAAGAAATGAAGAAGGTTTTTGCACTTATTTTGGCTGCCGCCATGATTCTCTCCGCAACAGCTTGTGCCAAGACATCCACGACAGAAAGCACAACAAAAGCAGCAGCGTCAGCAGAAGCAACGACAGCCGCGACAGAAGGAACAGCAGCAACAACGGCAGCAGCCGGAGACAACACCCTCACCGTATGGTGCTGGGATCCTGCCTTCAATCTCTATGCGATGGAAGAAGCAGCTAAAGTTTATCAGCAGACCAACCCTGATTTTAAACTGAATATTGTTGAAACACCCTGGGCCGACATTCAGACCGCACTGACTGTTGCCGGATCATCCGGAGACTACAGCACACTTCCTGACATCTTCCTTTGCCAGGACAATGCCTTCCAGAAGAACGTTATTACTTTCCCGGATCTGTTTACGGACATGACCGGTTCCGGAGTCGCATTTGACCAGTTCGGCGGCGCTAAAGTTGCTTACTCGGTTGTTGAAGGCAAGAACTATGGTGTGCCGTTTGACAACGGTGCTGTTATCAACTGTATGAGAACTGATGTCCTTGAAGAAGCCGGCTATACAATTGCCGATTTCACGGACATTACATGGTCTAAGTACATTGAGCAGGGCAAAGATGTCCTGGCCAAGACAGGCATGCCGCTTCTTTCGATGCAGGCCGGTGAATCCGACCTTATCATGATGATGATGCAGTCAGCCGGCGCCAGCATGTTTGATGCCGAAGGCAACCCGACTATCGTTGACAATGCTACCCTTACAGCCGTTCTTGATACATATGCCGAACTTGTAAAATCCGGTGTCCTTGTTCAGGTCAACAGCTGGGATGAGTATATCGGAACATTAACCAGCGGAACAGTCGCCAGTACAATCAATGGCTGCTGGATCCTCGGTTCTATCCAGACCGCCAAAGATCAGTCCGGTCTGTGGTCAATGACGAACATGCCCAAACTTGACAGTGTTGCCTCTGCCACAAACTATTCCAGCAACGGCGGTTCCAGCTGGGCTGTCTCTGCCAACTGCAAGAATACAGCTCTTGCCGGCGATTTCCTTTCGAAGACATTTGCAGGCAGCGTTCCTTTCTATGAGACAATCCTTCCTTCCTCCGGCGCCCTTGCCACGTACCTCCCTGCAGGAGCAAGCGATGTATATTCCCAGCCGTCAGAATTCTTCCAGGGCGATAAGATCTTTGCTAAGATCATTGATTTCGCCGGTAAAGTACCCAGCAACAACACAGGCGTGTACTACTATGAAGCCCGTGATGCCGTTGCAACCGCTCTGACAAATATCATTGCAGGTGCTGATACTGCTGCTGAGCTTAAGGCTGCTCAGGAAACAGTAGAATTCAACATGGAAGGCTGATTATTCCAAGTCTAAAAGAATGATAGTTAATAAGTATTGGGGAGCGGCCTGCCGGCCCGGGCTGGCAGGCCGTTCCCCGTTATTAGGACAACAAGGGGGAAAATCATGTGAGTAAGCATAAAATGATGCTTAACAAAAAGCAGAGCTTAACCGGCTGGATATTTCTTGCCCCGGCAGTGCTGCTGATCGCCATATTTAGCTTTGTCCCGATGGTAAGGGCTCTGATATTGTCCTTTCAGAGCGGCAAAGGTGCTAACCTGTCCTTTACCGGGATCCATAATTATATCCGTATGTTCCAGGATAAAATATTCCTTCAGTCTCTGATGAACAACTTTATCTATCTGATCATTCAGGTTCCCATTATGCTGGTTCTGGCGTTAATTCTTGCGGCCATGCTGAATAATAAGAATCTGAAATTCAAAGGCCTGTTCCGTACGGCAATTTTCCTGCCCTGTGCGACATCTTTAGTATCATATGCGATTATTTTCCGCACACTTTTTGCAAATGACGGTCTGATCAACTACTTTCTGGTCAAGTTTGGCATCCTTGAGACCGGCTATCAATTCCTTACGAATACGACATCAGCAAGAATTGTCATAATTATTGCTCTTGTTTGGCGCTGGACCGGCTACAACATGGTGTTCTATCTTGCCGGCCTGCAGAATATTGACTATTCAATCTATGAGGCTGCCAGAATCGACGGCGCTTCTACAGCCCAGATATTCAGGAAAATTACCGTTCCGCTCCTGAAGCCGATCATATTGCTGACCGCTATCATGTCAACAAACGGCACGCTGCAGCTATTTGACGAGTCCTTCAACCTGACGGGCGGCGGACCCTCCAATACAACCATTACAATGTCCCACTACATTTACAATATTTCTTTCAAGTACGTGCCCAAGTTCGGCTATGCAGCGTCTATGTCATTTATGATATTGTTCCTGGTTGCCTTCCTTGCGTTTATCCAGATGAGAGTAGGTGACAAACGTGACTAAGAAAGATGTAAGACTGACTACAAAAGGAAATGGAATCAGCTATGCTGTATTATCCATAGTGTCTTTATTCTCTGTTTTCCCCTTAGCCTGGATGGTTATATCAGCAACGAATAAAAGCGTGGATGTTACAAGGGGCGTATTGATTCCCGGAACCGCACTTTGGGATAACCTGAGGCAGCTTCTTTCCGTTCAGCCGCTCGGGACCGCTATGTTTAATTCATTTAAGTATTCGATCATTCTTACGGTACTATCGATGCTTATCTGTTCGATGGCCGGTTACGGCTTTGAAATTTACCACGATAAAGGTAAAGACATCGTCATGAAGATCATTCTGCTTGCGATGATGGTTCCGTTTGTTGCCGTACTTATTCCGCTGTTCCAGATCATGTCATCGGCAAAGCTCTTAAATACGACCGCGGCCTTTATTCTTCCGTCGATTTCAACGCCGCTGCTTATCATGCTTTTCCGTCAAAGCTCCCGGTCTTTTCCTAAAGATATCATCGAAGCGGCAAGAATTGACGGCCTGAAGGAATATCAGATCTTCTTTCGCATGTTTGTCCCGACACAAAAATCCACATATGCGGCAGCACTTACGATTACATTCATGGCTGCCTGGAACGCTTATCTGTGGCCCATTGTTGTCATGACAGACGAGAAGAGCATCACAATGCCCATGCTTGTTGCAAACACAATTCAGGGTTATGTCACAGACTACGGAGTCGTAATGGTAGGCGTTATGTTCTGTACCATACCTACTGTAATCATTTTCTTCATTCTTCAGAAGAGCTTTGCAGAGGGAATTACAGGTTCCATCAAATAATTACCGGATTGCATTCGGAGATTTCTTTCATTATTACCTCGATATTAGGAGGACTGCCTCATGCTTTGCTATGACCATAACAGAACAAAAGATCCTGAATTTTTCGCAGAAAACCGCCTGGATGCTCATTCTGATCACAGATATTACACTTCGGCGGCAGCTGCGGCCGAGGGTCGTGATGACCTTCGCCTATCTCTCAACGGGCTCTGGAAGTTCTCTTACGCCGTCAATTACAAATCGGTCATACGGGGTTTCGAAAACGACGATTATGATTGTCGCTCCTGGAACGATATCCGCGTGCCCGCCAGCATTCAAATGGAGGGGTATGATTCTCCGCAGTATGCTAATGTCCAGTACGCCTGGGACGGGAGAGAGCAGCTCGCACCCAATGAGGTACCGGAAAGATTTAATCCCGTAGCAAGCTATGTGAAGTATTTTTCCGTGCCGCAGGACATGAAAGACAAAAAAACATATATATCCTTCCAGGGGGCCGAAAGCAGCATGGCTTTATGGCTGAACGGGCAATATGTCGGCTACAGCACAGACGGTTTTACGCCGGCAGATTTTCTGCTTACCCCGTATCTCCGGGAAGGCGAGAACAAACTGGCCGTTTCGGTGTATAAATGGACGGCAGCGAGTTGGTGCGAAGATCAGGACTTCTTCCGTTTTTCCGGTATTTTCCGCGATGTCTTTATATATGCGGTGCCTCAGGTTCACATTACGGATGTCAAAGTACGCACAATACTAAATGACAGCTTTACAGCGGCAGACTTGATCGTGGATCTGAAGTCCGGGGGCTGCGGCAGCGTCAGAGTGACCCTGACAGACAAAGGACGCCTGGCTGCTCAATATAACTGTAAGCTTGAGGGGCGGCATGTAAGCTGCAAAATACCTGTCGAAGAACCCCGGTTATGGAGCGCCGAGATACCATACCTTTATGACCTGCTCATCACTGTTTATGACGAAACCGGCAATACAGTTGAAGTTATTCCCCAGAAAACCGGTTTCCGACGCTTTGAGATTAAAGACAGTATCATGCTGCTCAATGGGAAAAGGATCGTATTCAAGGGAGTCAACCGCCATGAGTTCAGTGCCGTTACCGGTCGTCACGTATCGGAAGAAGAGATGCTCACAGATATCCTGACGATGAAACGCAACAACATCAATGCCATCCGGACATCACATTATCCGAATGATTCGTACCTTTATCAGCTCTGTGATGAATACGGAATCTACGTCATTGATGAAGCGAATATGGAGTCACACGGGTCCTGGGATGCTTATCTGAACGGGCAGCTGTCTATAGATGAGATTGTTCCCGGTGACCGGCCTGAGTGGCTGGCCCCCATGCTTGACCGGGTCAATTCCGTTTACCAGCGGGACAAGAATCATCCCTGCGTACTGATATGGTCCTGTGGGAATGAATCCTTCGGCGGCAGGAATATTTTTGAGATGTCGCAGCTTTTCCGGGAGCTGGACGCAACACGCCCGGTCCATTATGAAGGCGTGGCTCACGACAGAAGATATAACGAGACCACGGACATTGAGAGCCAGATGTATACGCCTGTTCCCCTTATTGAAGAATTTTTGAAAGTTCACAGGGACAAACCGTTCATCTGCTGTGAGTATGCTCATGCCATGGGCAATTCCTGCGGTGCGATGTACAAGTATACCGACCTTACCAACACGGAACCGTTATACCAGGGCGGCTTCATCTGGGACTATATTGATCAGTCCTTATTTGCCAAGACCCGTTACGGTGAAGATTACCAGGCTTACGGAGGTGACTTTGGCGAACGTCCCTGTGACTACAACTTTTGCGGCAACGGCATCGTCTACGCAGGTGACCGCGACGCCTCACCCAAAATGTCCGAAGTGAAGTT
>DIEQ01000029.1:44632-70390 GCA_002418705.1 Mageeibacillus sp. UBA5770
TTTGCCGTGCTGCACAGAGACGGGAAAGTCATTGCCCGTCAACGAATGCAGACAGATGTCGAACCGCTGAGCCAAAAGACATACCCGCTGCCTTTTCCGGAGTATTCAGCGCCCGGTGAATATGCGGTTACGGTTTCCTTTGAACTGAAGGAAGATGCCATATGGGCGCCTCGAGGCCATGAGGTGGCCTTCGGTCAGGGCGTTTACACAGTACAGCAGAAGGCATCGCCGATTTGCGCACCTTTTGAAGTAACACGCGGTTATCTGAATATCGGTGTACGGGGGGAGAATTTCGATGCGCTGTTCTCCGTTCTCAAAGGAGGGCTGGTGTCCTATAGATACGGCAGCAAAGAACTTATCCGGGGGGTTCCCATGCCTAATTTCTGGCGTGCCCCCAGTGACAACGACATAGGCAATAATATGCCGGCACGTTACGGACAGTGGAAACTTGCAAGTCTTTACCTCTCCCACAGACAGGATGACGGCCGGGGAATGACAAGGCCTGAACTGACTGTCAGGGAGGATTGTGCCGAGATTATGTTCCGTTACCGAATCCCGACCGTTCCCGCTACCGAGTGCTGCATGACTTATCTGGTGTATGGAGACGGTACGATAACAGCAAGACTGGAATATGAGCCCGAAAAGGCACTTGGCGATATGCCTGAATTCGGTGTTATATTTAGGTTCGATGCCGACTACGACCGGGTCCAGTGGTACGGTCTCGGCCCGGATGATACCTATGCGGACCGGTTCAGAGGCGCAAAGCTCGGAATTTATTCCGGATCCGTTTCCGGCAGCATGGCCAAATACCTGATTCCCCAGGAATGCGGCAATAAGACAGGCGTGCGGTGGGCGAAGCTTATGGATCGAAAGGGCCGCGGTATTTTGTTCAGCGGCAATAATATGTACTTCTCCGCATTGCCGTATACACCGCATGAACTTGAAAATGCCAGTCATCCATATGAGCTGCCGCCGGTGCACAGTACCGTTGTACGTGTGGCGAAACAGCAGATGGGCATAGCGGGCGATGACAGCTGGGGGGCGCAGACCCATCCGGAATATCTGATTGATATAAGCGGTAAAATCGCGTTTGAATTCAGTTTTAAGGGTATATAAGCGGATCGCAGAAAAGCCTTTACGTATCGGCTGGATATGCCCCCGAGACAAAACCCTTCATTTCCCCCTGACCCGGCAGAAGACACCTAAGTCTTCTGCCGGGTTTTTCTGTATGCCTGAGCTGCGCTTCCCTAAGCTGCGAAACGGAACCGTCTGATGATCCGACCGTAACCGGAAAAATATTCACAGATTTTTGCATTAACCACTTTACAAATGAATGCAGAGGGTGTATGGTTAGCTACATGAGCAGCTAACCAGTTGAGCAACCGACAGAAAATAATAACAGGATGATCAGGGAAGTGTTGAATGCATATGACAGATACACAAATAAGGTTAACAGATATGACGGTCACACATGAATAAGGGCAAAAAGGAGGAGTCTACTTGAAGATAAATTTTGAAGATGAACGTCCGATATTTCTACAGATTGCCGAGCAGATCGAGGACGGAATTCTGGCGGGCGCTTTTCCCGAAGAAACGCAGATCCCGTCTACCACGGAGATATCGGTAAATTACAAGATCAATCCGGCTACTGCCTTAAAAGGGATCAACATTTTAGTCGACGGCGGCATCGTGTATAAGAAAAGAGGGCTGGGTATGTTTGTGAATACCGGAGCGGTAAAGACGATACAGGGCAAGAGAAAAGAAGAATTTTTCGACAACTACATCAGCAAACTTGCCGGTGAGGCCAGGAAACTCGGCATTACCAGGGAAGAGATTGTTTCTATGATAGAAAGGGGATTTAACCAATGAACGGCATTGAAGTAAAAAATACCTCAAAGAATTTTGGAAATGTCCAGGCCCTGAAGGACGTCAGCGTGCATTTTGAAGAGAACAAGATTTATGGTCTTCTTGGAAGAAACGGCGCAGGTAAATCAACATTGCTGAATATCATCACGGGGCGAATTTTTGCCAATGAAGGAGCTGTCCTGGTTGATGGTGAGAAGGCCCTCGAAAATGATCTGCAGCTGCAGAAAATCTATATGATGAGCGAAAAAAATTACTACCCGGAAAGCATGAAGATCCGCGACGTGTTCAAATGGACCAAAGAGTTCTACCCGGATTTTGATGAAGTCTATGCCGATTCGCTCGCTGCAAAGTTCGAGCTCAATACCAAAAAGAAAGTGAAAGCGCTGTCCACAGGATACAGTTCGATTTTTAAGCTCATTACAGCTCTGGCAACCAACGCCCGGTACATACTGCTTGATGAGCCGGTGCTTGGACTTGACGCGAATCACAGGGATATGTTCTATAAAATCCTTATCGAGAAATTCAGCGAGAACCCCTCTACCGTTATCATCTCGACCCATCTGATTGAAGAGGCAGCCGGCGTTATCGATCATGTCGTCATCATTAAGGAGGGGCGGATCATCAAGGATGAATCCCGGGAAGAGCTCATGTCGAAGGGTTACACGGCGTCCGGTACGGCATCAGCGGTTGACAGCTTTATAGCCGGCAAAAATGTCCTCGGTACGGACAGCCTCGGCGGACTCAAGACGGCATACGTACTCGAAACGCTTGATCGAAACAGCATACCGGCCGGCATCGAGATCAGTAAAATGGATCTGCAGAGACTGTTTATCCAGTTGACCAATTCATAAGAGGGAGGAACGAAAATGAAACTCAAACCAGCATTTAAATATCAGCTGAGTGATATCAAGAGACCTGTCGCAGTCTTTTACCTTGTCATCATATGTCTTCTGATTTTATTCTTTGCACTGTCCTATACACCGGTAACGATTATTACATCGGACAGCGGCGGGGAAATTTCAACAAGTTATTCCAACCAGGGTTCCAGGATAAGCGGGATGGAGTTTGCTACCGTTATATTTCTCTTTGTAGCCGGCCTCAATTCCTTTAAAGAATTTTTCCGTCTGTTTATGCAGAATGGATTATCCAGAAGGACAATGTTTGTCAGCAGGATGATAACAATCCTGTCCGTCTGTACATTCATGGCGATTATTGACAAAATCATTCTGCTGGTCGGCAAAATGATAGGTGCATATCAGAATAAGTTCACCTATGCCGGTCTTTTCGAGATGATTTATGGTATCCGGGCCGGCCGGGTCAGCGATCTGCACATGCAGGCAGACGGATTCTTTTTCAACCTCTTTATATATCTGGCCGCGATGGCATTCGGTTACTTTATTACCGTTGCTTATTATCGGATGAACAAACCGGTCAAGATTGCGGTATCCATCGGTATACCGATGTCCCTGCTGTATGGCCTGCCGATTCTCGACTCGACAGTCACTCACGGCGCCATATCAAGTGCAATTGGGAGTGCCGTTTCCTTTGCTTTCGGATTCCGGAACAATGCAAACCCGTACTTTGGAATGGTAACCCTGTTGATGGTGTTCGTCGTATTCGGTGCCCTGACCTGGCTGATGATCAAAAGGGCGGTCGTTAGGGACTGATTTGAAAAAAGTGAATAAATTGATTCACAGACAAGAAGCGGGCATAAATCACCGCTTCTTGTCATTTGGGTTATCATTCGGCCAGCATGATGACTTACCGGATACAATTATAAGATGTATAAACAAACATCGATTTACTATACAGATCACGGGCAATCAATTATAATTTATCTTTAAAGAAGACAATATTTTAGGGATTAAATGACGGTTTCCATTGCAATATGACAAACCGTTTACGGAGGTGGCTGCTATGTATTCAGAATTCGGACTGGAACTTGCCCAGGCTCAGCGGAATGTCCTTGCACTTCATAGTATCGACGCTAAGATTGAAAGCCTCTCAAAAGAAAAAACTACGCTCGAAATCAACCTGGAAGATCTCCGGACACAACTTGAGAAGGAAAATGCAGATGTCGACAGACTTGCAAAAACAAGCCTGTCCCAATTATTCTATTCGGTGCTTGGACGCCTTGAAGAGAAGATCAGCGATGAACAGCGGGAGGCTCTTGCAGCCTCGCTTAAATATGACCAGGCCGCAAGGGATCTCGAGGGTGTGAACAATGAGCTGGCAGAACTTCATTCTGCCCGTATCATATATCAGGACAGCGAGAAGGCGTATGCAGATCTTTATGAGAAGAAGAAAGAGGTTCTTCTTCAGTCAGGATCCCCTGCTTCACAGCAGATTATCAATTTGACGGAGCGGCTGCAGTTCGCTGTGAACAACAGCAAAGAAATCCGGGACGCACTGTCAGCCGGATTTGAAGCACAGGAGAGCCTGAATGAGGTCCTCATGAATTTAGATAAAGCGAAAAGCTGGGGGACGTGGGACCTTCTTGGCGGAGGGCTGATCTGCGATCTTGCCAAACATTCTGATATTGACGATGCGCGGGCTGAAGCCATGCTGTCACAGGAGCTGCTCCGCCGTTTCCGCACGGAACTTGCCGATGTCAGGATGGAAAAGGATATCAAAATAGATATCGGAAGCTTTGCAAAGTTTGCTGATTTCTTCTTTGACGGGCTACTGGCTGACTGGTGCATGCAGACGCAGATCGAGACTTCCCGGGCCAATGTCGAACAGGTTGAACGACAGGTTGAGGATGTAATCACAAGGCTTCGGGTCCTGGAGGATAACCAGACAGCGAATATCCTGCAGTTGGAAAAGGACCTGGAAAACCTTGTTCTGGATGCTTGAGGACGTACCTTCGACTGTGAGTCGGCGCACAGATAAAAGAAAGAAAATGTTTCGAAATGATTTTCGTTTTGCGAATGAAGTGTTTATAGAATTCTGATACAATATAGTTACAAATCGTAGTTCATGTGCGGTGATTGCAAATCATGAGCGGAAATAAAGGGGCAAATCAAGGATGATTCAATCACTTTATGAGGTGTTTATTGTTTTTGCTGTCTATTCGTTTCTGGGATGGCTTCTTGAAGTTATTTTTACGATGGTATACAGGGGCGGATTTGATAACAGGGGATTTCTTAACGGGCCTGCCTGTCCGATTTACGGATTCGGCGCCCTGGCTACCCTCTTTATTCTGTCACCCTTCCGGGGCAATTTTCTGGCGTTTTTTGCAGGAGCCGTTGTTCTTGCAACGGTTCTCGAACTGATCGTCGGGTTTATTCTTGATCGGGTTTTTCGCGAAAAATGGTGGGACTATACCAATGAGCCTCTTAATTTCTGCGGCTATATATGTATGAAGTATTCCATTTTCTGGGGTGTTTCCTGCACGTTCCTCATGTATATCCTGCATCCTGGTGTTATGCGCCTCGTTGAAAAGCTCCCTGTCAGGACGGCTATGATTTCTATCGGAATATACTACTCCCTGCTGGGTGTCGATCTCTTAATCACACTGTTCACGCTTTCCAGGATCACGGAAAATATTCGCTCGATTCATAAGGTCGGGGCGAAGATCCGCAAGATAAAAGGTGCGATCGGTGATAATATTTCCGGAGTATCCTCTGCTATCAAGTCAAAGGCCAGACGCACCTCCGACCTCGACGAGCTCTGGGAGAAGTACGACACGCTTATTCAGAAGAACAAAGTTCTTCTCTATCGGCTGCTTCAATTTTTCCATCCTCTGGCAAGGCTGATAGAGAAGGAACGGCTCAGAAGAATCGCCAAAGTACCTGCATCTGAAAAACTCGCACTCGCAGATGAGACATACTATAAGCTGGTCGAAAATCTGCTCGAGGAAGCCTGCGTTAAGGAAATGCAGAAGTATATCCAGCACGGTGATACAACCACATATACGCACTGCCTCGCCGTATCTTATTACAGCTTCCGGCTGAGCCGTGCGCTGCCTCTGAGCGTGGATATTGAAAGCGTCGTAAGGGGCGGGCTTCTTCACGACCTGTTCCTGTATGACTGGCATGTCCCGGATAGAAGTCACCGGTTTCATGGATTCTATCACCCTGGATTTGCACTTCGGAATGCAAATAAGTATTTCAAGCTTAATACGATTGAGCAGGATATCATAAAGAAGCATATGTGGCCCCTTACCATTACCCGAATCCCCCGATGCCGCGAATCCGTAATCGTCTGTCTGGTAGATAAGGCCTGTTCCCTGGCAGAAACGATCGGATTCCGTTACAAGAGAAAATTTGAATTCAATCAGGTCACCGATTAGTCCGACAAGGTACCTGCGCTAACCTGTTGGGGGAACATCGAAACGGACCCAAGTCAAATAATAGACGAAAGCGATGGGGGCCTGATGGAACATGCAGAATTTTACAGGAACATGCTGGACAATACTTACGAAGCTGAATTTCTGATGCATAAAGACGGCCATCGTGTCCCTGTCGGCATCCGTTCTGTCGCCATCATGGATCCGCTCACCAATATTCCGAACAGAAGGTATATTGATCACTTTCTTGTATCAAAATTCAATGAATATAGGACCTTCGATATCTCTTTCGGAGTGCTTTTCGTCGACATCGATCATTTCAAGAATGTGAATGATACGTATGGTCACGATATCGGTGATGAGATTCTCACCATGCTTGCCCAGTCATGCTCCGGCATGCTGCGCTCGACTGACTTGTTCGGCCGTTACGGAGGAGAGGAATTCCTTGCTGTCCTCACAGGAATCGATGAAGGTGATATGAAGCGTATTGCTGAATCTATGAGGATGATTATTGAGAATTCGGCCCTTCGAAAAAATAACATGGATCTTCACATTACCATCTCTATCGGATCAACGCTGGCGAACAGTGAAGACTCGATTGAAAGTATTGTTAAGCGGGCGGACTCGCTTCTTTACAGGAGCAAGGAGTCAGGAAGAAACAGGGTTACTTTCGGTTAAGGAGGAACTGCATGGAAATTAAGGATAAAGTAAGTACAGGAATACGCGGATTTGATAAAGTCATTGATAATCTCCGGCTGGGGGATAACGTCGTCTGGCAGGTAGAGTCTATTGATGATTACCGGAAAATGGTGGATCCGTATGTGGCCCAGTCTATACTGGAAGGCCGCAACCTCATTTATTTTCGATTTGGCAGCCATGAGCCGCTTCTGCAGGAACAGACGGGTGTCAAAATATTTCATGTCAACCCTGATACCGGATTCGAAACCTTTGCGACGAATGTTCACAATCTGATCAAGCAGGAGGGCAAGCGAGCCTTCTATGTATTTGACTGCCTGTCGGATTTGCTTGAACACTGGCACTCGGACCTGATAATAGGCAATTTTTTCAAGGTAACCTGTCCTTATCTTTACGAACTTGATACGATTGCATATTTTGCAATCTACCGCAACATGCATACCTTCAGTACGATTGCGGGAATCCGTGAGACGACCCAATTGCTGCTCGATTTATACCAGGTAAACGGCAATTTTTATATTCATCCCCTGCGCGTCTGGCAGAGATATTCTCCGACCATGTTTTTCCCGCATCTTATCGAGGGACAGGAAGCAATCAGCATTACCGCGAGCGCTGAAGCTGCCGAACTTTTTTCCAATATGCAGAGGGGTGAGGATCGCCCGGACAATTGGAATATTATTTTCAGTGAAGCAAAGGACATGCTTGCGCATGATGAGGAAGCGCAGGAGAAGCAGAAGAATCTTCTTCTTTCCATGCTGATGGGCACAGAGACGAGAATGATGAATCTTTGCCGTAAGTACTTTACGCTTAAGGATGTCCTTATGATCGAATCGAGGGAAATCGGAAGCGGTCATATCGGCGGCAAGAGTGTCGGCATGCTTGTGGCAAGGAAAATTCTGGAAGTAGAAGAACATGACCGCTTCGTACCTTTCCTTGAACCCCATGATTCCTACTATATAGGCACAGATGTGTTCTATACGTATATTGTCCAGAACGGATGGTGGGGCCTGCGCACCATGCAAAAGACCAGGGAAGGATATTTTATTCACGCCCCCGAGCTTAAAGAGAAGCTCCTGCAAGGCTCCTTTCCCGAAAATATTAAGGAGCAGTTCATCAGGATGCTGGAATATTTTGGCCAGTCACCCCTGATTGTGCGTTCTAGTTCTCTTCTTGAAGACAACTTCGGCAACGCATTTGCCGGTAAATATGAAAGTGTGTTCTGCGCCAACCAGGGTACGCCCAGCGAGCGCTATGCGGCATTCTCGCAGGCCGTACGCAAGGTATATGCAAGCACGATGAATCCGGACGCCCTTGCTTACCGGATGAACCGGGGACTTGTTGACAGGGATGAACAGATGGCCATTCTGGTTCAGCGCGTTTCGGGCGATTATCATCAGGATGATTTTTTCCCGCATATTGCCGGCGTCGGCAATTCATCCAACCTTTACGTCTGGGATAAGTCGGTTGATATGGAAGCCGGCATGCTTCGACTGGTTTTCGGGCTCGGTACAAGAGCCGTAGACAGGACTGTCGGGGATTACGCAAGACTGGTGACACTCGATGATCCGATGCGTATCCCTATGATTCATTATGAAGACCAGAAGAAATTTTCTCAGCATGATGTTGACGTCATTTCCCTGCGCGAGAATATTCTGACAAGCCGGTATTTTGAAGATATTCTTAAAAATGACATCAAAACGGATAAGAGCCTTTTTGCAAGCATCGACCAGGAAGCGGCAAGGCGGATGCGCGAAAAAGGCCAGACCAACAGGAAACAGCCTATTCTTCTCGATTTTTATAAACTGCTCAAAGAAACACCTTTTCCGGGTCTGATGAAAGACCTGCTCGCTGTCCTGTCACGCATATATGAGTACCCGGTGGACATTGAATTTACCGCGAATTTCACAAAAGAAAAAAGTTTTAAAGTGAATCTTCTGCAATGCCGGCCGCTGCAGACCCGGGGCCTTGGCATGGCGATTCAAATGCCTGTCCTTCAGGACAAAGAGGACTGCCTATTCTTAACCAGCGGGAACTTCATGGGCGGTAACCTGCGCCTTCCTGTCGATTATGTCGTGTATATTCACGCGCAGCCATATCTGAACAGGAGTGAACAGGGCAAATACGAAGTTGCGAGGCGTATCGGCATCATAAACGGTGTGCTCAAAGATAAGAATGTCATGCTGATCGGACCCGGCCGCTGGGGAACGACAACACCGGCCCTGGGTGTACCCGTGCATTTCTCGGAAATCAGCAATATGTCGGTCGTCTGTGAAGTCGCATCCAAAGAAACCGGACTTATGCCGGAGGTTTCCTACGGCAGCCATTTCTTCCAGGATCTGGTGGAAACCGGAATCTTCTATGCGGCGATTTTTGACGGGCAGCAGGATGTCATATATCATCCGGAACGCATTATACAGGAGAAAAACCTGCTGGAAGGGATCCTTCCCGAAAGTGCGGGTTTCTCAGACGTAATCCACATTGCAAAAACAGAAGGTCTTACCATCTATTCGGATATCATTACACAGCAGCTGGTGTGCCGATAAAAATCCCCTCGTTCATATAAAACACAAAGGCCCATCTTCCGGTTAAGAAGATGGGCCTTGCTGTTTAACGGATGTTTGTGAGTGTAAATTAATTGTCGGCATGAAAGCCAAAATTAATAGGCAACACCCTGGCTCATCATTGCATCGGCAATCTTAAGCATACCGGCAATGTTGGCACCCATAACAAGATCATCGGCATTGCCGAACTCAGTAGCGGCTGCCGTAGCATTCGCGTAGATATTCTGCATGATTGTCTTGAGTCTGGAATCAACTTCTTCAAATGTCCAGGAAAGACGTGCGGAGTTCTGGCACATTTCAAGGCCTGAAGTAGCTACACCGCCGGCGTTTGCAGCCTTACCGGGGGCAAAGTAGACACTGTTCTGCTGGAACTGGTGGACAGCCTCAGGTGTGCTCGGCATATTAGCGCCTTCAGCAACGTACTTGCAGCCATTGGCGATCAATACTTTGGCATCATCTTCGTTCAGCTCATTCTGTGTTGCACAGGGAAGAGCGATATCGCATTTAACAGACCATACGCCTCTGCCTTCGGTATATGTTGAACCGGGAACAAGCTTCACATATTCGCTGATGCGTGCGCGCTTTACTTCCTTCAAATCCTTAACGATTTCAAGGTTGATTCCGTTCGGATCATAGATATAGCCGTTGGAGTCAGACAGTGTGACAACTTTGCCGCCGAGCTGAGTAGCCTTCTCTGTTGCATAGATAGCAACATTTCCGCTGCCGGAAACGGTAACTGTCTTGCCACCAAAAGATTCGCCCTTGGACTTGAGCATTTCGTCAACAAAGTAGCAAAGTCCGTAGCCTGTTGCTTCCGTACGGGCCAGGGAACCGCCGAAGCTTAAGCCCTTGCCTGTAAGAACGCCTGTGAAATCATTGTTAAGTCTCTTGTACTGGCCGTACATAAAGCCGATTTCTCTGGCTCCTGTACCGATATCGCCTGCAGGTACGTCTGTGAACTGGCCGATGTGCTTGCTGAGCTCGGTCATAAAGGCCTGGCAGAAGCGCATGACTTCACGATCGCTCTTGCCCTTGGGATCGAAATCAGATCCGCCCTTGGCGCCGCCCATCGGGAGGCCGGTAAGGGAGTTCTTGAAGCACTGCTCAAAGCCAAGGAACTTGATGATGGAAAGATTTACGGAAGGGTGAAGGCGGAGGCCGCCCTTATAAGGTCCGATAGCGGAATTGAATTGAATGCGGTAGCCTCTGTTAACCTGTACGTTGCCCTTGTCATCTACCCATGATACACGGAACATGACCATGCGCTCCGGCTCAACTAATCTCTCGATGATCCCTTCTCTTTCGAGTTCGGGACGACGCTCTACGACCGGCTGCCAGGACTCAAGTACTTCTAAGACTGCCTGTAAGAATTCGGGTTGGTTCGGATCTCTTTCCTGTACTTTGGCATAGATACGGTTCAGGTATGCATTTTGTAAAGACATGATAAATCCTCCATCACTAAAATATTGCTAAAAATACTCACTTCGCCCTTGAAGAGAATCATTATGACGGCTTAGCTTTTTGAGTATAACTCTCGAGGGGAAAAAAGCAAACAGTTTTTCGCTAGATTTGCGAAAAATTTTTGTGTAAATTGCATATGTAAAAAACGATATCCGAACAAAATATCCCTTGAAATGCTTGCCTCTCTAAGATCTTCAATATAAATAATATATATCTAAAACCAAAATAAAATGAATCAAAGAGAAGCAGATTCGTCAATAAATTGCAAAAAATATCAATCATTAAATTGCATACATCTAAAAAGACTATTCTAGTAAATAAATCATATAAAGCATCCATGATGCAGAGAAACCGGATTAAGCCGAGGTACAACTGCATCATCAATAAACCGCAAGAGAGGAATTCATTCAGCACCTTCCTCATTTTTGTGGCAAAATAGTGATACTAAGAAACAAATGGCTGAAATACAGCGTGAAAGAAGGATTATAATGATTCGCTTTGAATGTGATTACAGTGAAGGCGCACATCCCGATGTTCTTAAAAAGCTGATTGATACAAATTACGAGCAGACTGAAGGGTACGGTGAAGATCCCTATTGTGCAAAGGCCGCACATATTATCAGACAGAAATTGGGCGATGATCATGCAGCCGTGCATTTTCTCGTTGGCGGAACGCAGACAAATCTTACCGTGATATCTGCCGCGCTGCGGCCGCATCAGGGTGTCATATCGGCTCAGACCGGCCATGTCAATATCCATGAAAGCGGAGCCATTGAAGCAACCGGCCACAAGGTTCTGGCACAGGCAAGTGAGGATGGCAAACTGACTTCCGACATGATTCAGACCGTCTGTGATAATCATTTCGGTGATGTAACACACGAACACATGGTCCAGCCTAAGCTTGTATATATCTCGAATCCCACAGAAATCGGATCCATTTACAGCTTCGCTGAATTGACCTCAATAAGTGATGTCTGCCGCCGGAATAATCTTTACCTATATATGGACGGTGCACGTCTCGGATATGCCCTCTGTGCGCAGGGCAATGATCTCGACCTGCAGACTATTCATGCGCTTTGTGATGCGTTTTATATCGGCGGCACGAAAAACGGAGCTCTTTTCGGTGAGGCACTCGTTATTAGAAATGACGAACTGAAAGCAGATTTCCGCTATATCATGAAGCAAAAGGGAGGTCTTCTTGCCAAAGGCCGTCTTCTCGGACTTCAGTTTATGGCGCTTTTTGAAGACGGCTTGTATTTTGAGATGGCGCAGCATGCAAATCGGATGGCCATGCTGATCAAAGAAGCATGTGAGAGGAAAGGGTATGATTTCCTGATTCCCTCTGTTACAAATCAGCAATTCCCTATTATTCCCAATATCGTGCTGGATCAGATTGCTGAAAAGTATGCATTTTCCTTCTGGACAAAAATGGATGAAACGCACAGTGCCGTACGTTTCTGTACGAGCTGGGCCACATCCGAACAGAACGTGAGAGACTTGGCGGCTGAGATAGAAAAAGCATAAAAATAAGCCGGAGTTTTCAAAAAATTAATGACCAGATGTCATCTGCGGGCGTAAAATACGAGGAATACATTTATTTGATTATATAAAGCGTGTATAAAATCAGATAAACAAGGGGAGGTAAGCAGTGGAAACAATTGCCTATGTAGCGATAAATCTTTTTGCACTTACCATTTTGTTTATGATTTACATGAACATGCATTACCTGCAGGAGAAGCTTTTTTTCCGTCAGAAGATTTTTATAGCGCTTCTCACTTCATGTGCGTCTCTGCTTGTCCTCGACAGTATCCTCTGGCTGCTTGACGGATTACCCGGCAGCCTCGCCAGGAATATGGTCAGTGCAGTCGCTGCTATTTATTTCGTGAACAGCGCGGTGCCTTTTGTGATCTGGAGTCTGTATGTCAATTATCAGGTGTACAAAAAAGAAGAAGCCACCAAAAGAGCACTTATTCCGCTTGTGATACCTGCTTCAATCAATGCATTACTGGGCATAACAAGTCTTACCGGCGGTTATTTTTTCTATTTTGATGCTGATAACGTATATCACCGCGGCAGCATGTTCTTTATTACCCCGTTCATCTGGCTGTTCTATTTCCTGTATACAACGATTATTCTTATGATCCACCGGAAAAAATTTGAAAAACGGCATTTTATTCCTATGATTATCTTTATGTTTCCTATGTTGGGAAGCGGCCTGATTCAGTATCTTTTTTATGGCGTATCGATCATGTGGGCGAGCCTGGCACTTTCCATACAGATTGTATTTATGGGAATTCAGAATGTTCAGCTGCATACGGATTACCTGACCGGCCTCCACAATCGAAGGCAGCTGGACTATTACCTGGATGAATTGATCAGGGATAAGGACCGGGATCGTGTTGTTGCCGGAGTAATGCTCGATATTGATTCTTTCAAGCAGATTAACGATGAACTCGGACATGCGGCGGGTGACTGCGCCCTGTTGGATGCAAGTCATATTCTCCGGATGAGTTTTTCGAGAAATGATCTCGTCTGCAGATATGGCGGGGATGAATTTGTCATTGTCCTGGAAAGAAAAAGTATCCGGGAGGTTGAAGCTGCGATAGCCAAATTTAAAAACAATGTCAGGGACTTCGGCAAAAAAGAAAAACGCCTGTATAACATAAGCTACAGCATGGGGTATGACATTTTAAAAAGCGATACGGGAATGACTTCAAAAGACTTTCTTAATCACATCGATGCGCTGATGTATGAGGATAAAATTGCTTCGAAGGCGCGTGAAGGCTATATGACAAAATCGGTACAGGCTGAAGCTGAATCCTGAACAGGATTTCCCAATCTACTGTATAATCACCCGAAAATGGACTATTATTTAGTTGAGTAATTGCTGCGCTTATATTTATGCCGGCCGGATTCTTCGGGATTTCCCGAAGACGGCCCCAGAGAAAGGATAGGTGTGAGTTATGGAAATCAGAGTAATGACAATTGACGACTATGAAGCCGTGTATCAGCTTTGGTCCGGTATTCCGGGCATGGGTCTTCGAAGCCTCGATGACTCCCGCGATGGCATTGATAAGTTTTTGAGGAGAAATCCAAGTACAAGTTTTGTAGCATTGGATAATGGGGATGTAGTCGGGGTTATACTGAGCGGACACGACGGACGCCGGGGATATATTTATCATACGGCTGTCAGAACATCTCATCGCGGACAGAAAATTGGACGAACCCTGCTTGAGGCTGTCTATGCAGCAATGAAAGAAGAAGGCATCAATAGAATGGGCCTTATGATCTATAAAAACAACGACAGCGGTAATGCCTTCTGGACCTCTCAGGACTGGACCAATCGTACCGATCTGTATTATTACAACAAATCACTGAACACAGAAAACAAATCAGTGAATAATGAGCAGAAAGTCCTTTGAATAGTGAGATTGAGAGGCAGCAGTGATGAAGTACTACGTTGTGGATGTATTTACAGATACAGTATTTGGCGGGAATCCGGCCGGTATCTGCCTTTTGGATGAGTGGCCCGACGACCGTGTCATGCAGAGTATTGCATATGAAAACAATCTGTCAGAGACGGCTTTCCTGGTAGAGCGGGACGGATTCTATGATTTGCGCTGGTTCACTCCGGAATTCGAAATCGACTTGTGCGGTCATGCGACCCTCGGCAGTGCCTTTGTTCTCATGCACTATGTTGAGCCCAATATCATGCAGGTTATGTTCCATACGCAGAGCGGTGTTCTGACTGTAAGCCGTGACGGCGACGAATTCACACTGGACTTTCCGAGCCGCAAGCCGGTCCCGTGCCTGATGCCGGACCTTCTTGAAAAAGCACTCGGGATAAAGGTGCTGGAAACACATGCTTCGCGCGATCTTCTTGTTCTCGCAGACAGTGCGCAGACGGTCCTCGATATGAAGCCGGATTTCAGCCTGATTGATAAAATCAACGAATATATGGGTATTATTGTCACCGCCAGGGGTGATGACTGTGATTTTGTGTCGAGGTTCTTCGTGCCGAATTCCAGCATAGGCGAAGACCCTGTAACCGGATCTTCCCATTGCAGCCTTATTCCTTTCTGGAGCGAGCGCCTGGGCAAGACCCAGATGACAGCACGACAGCTTTCGAAGCGGGGCGGCACTCTTTCCTGTACGGACTCTCATAACCGGGTGAAGATCGGCGGAACCGCAGTTCTGTATATGAAGGGCGAGATACTCGTATGAGGAGCTTTGATTGAGCATTGGGTATGCATGCCTGACCGTGGGCGTTCCTGATACCGACTTTAAGACCTGTGTGATGAAAAATGCAGGTGAAGAACGGCTGCTGCATGTGATTGGGCAGAATCTGGCCGTATTAGAAAAAATCATCGATTATAATGTCCAAAATGACATCCGCCTCTTTCGGATCAGCTCGGATATCATTCCTTTCGGATCAAGTCCTGTAAATACGCTCGTCTGGCAGGATATTTTTGAGCCGGAGCTGACGCGGATCGGGGATAAAATCCGCGCTGCCGGTATGCGGGTCTCCATGCATCCGGGTCAATACACAGTCCTGAATTCGCCGATCGGGGACGTTGTAGCCCGGGCGGTCGAAGATCTGCTGTATCATGCGAAATTCCTTGATGCGCTCAAAACCGGCCCTGAACACAAGATCATTCTTCATATCGGAGGAGTTTACGGGGACCGTGAAGAAGCCGTTCGCCGCTTTGTTTTCGAGTATGAACGTCTGGACAGCACGATAAAAAGACGGATTGTTATAGAGAACGACGAGAAATCGTACAATACATGCGAAGTACTGGAGATTGCGCATAGAGTCGGTGCTCCTGCCGTTTTTGACAATCTTCATCACGCAATAAATCCATGTCATGATGCGGGAACTGATGCCGGATGGATCCGGGCATGTGCCGCGACCTGGAAGCCGCAGGACGGGCGCCAGAAGATCCATTACTCCCAGCAGGCCCCCGGTAAAAAACCCGGAGCACACGCTGACAGCATCCGAATCGATGAATTCCTTGCCTTTTATGAGACCGTGCAGGGAGAGAACATTGATATCATGCTCGAAGTCAAAGACAAGAACCTGTCCGCCGTCAAGTGCGTCAACTGTACATCAGTAAGTACCAGACTTTTCCGGCTCGAACTTGACTGGAGCCGGTACAAATATCTGATCCTGGAGAAAGCTCCGGCGATCTATCAGGACATACGGAAGCTTTTAAAGAACAGGGAGACGTATCTCGGCATTGAATTCTACCATCTCGTTGAAACGGCTCTGCAGTCGGAAATATCTGTCGGCAATGCGGTCAATGCAGCTGAACATGTATGGGGATATTTTAAAAAACTTGCCTCGGAAGATGAGAAAACCCGATTCTTCCGCCGTCTCGAAGCATTCGAACGGGGAGAAGCCGGGCAATCTTCATATAAAAAATATCTGCTGAACCTGGCGTATAAATACGAGCAGCAATATCTCATAGATTCACTGTATTTTTATATCTGAAACCACAATATCAGTCTTCCTGCAGCAGCAGCACTATACTTCCTGCAGTACACAGACGGCGGAGGTATCTCCAATCCCGGTCACGGGATCTTTCGGCGAGTGCACATTGAACATGAAAGCGTTTTTGCTGCAGATATTCTCGACTGTATTGTGGCCATCTTCGACAGCGGCATGCCTGACGCGTCCGATGACCACCACGGTATGTCCCTGTCCGGATAGATCGGTCATTGACTCCAGCGTGCATTCAAGACACATAAAAGCTTCGCGGATACGGGGCACATTTATGGTAACGCAGGGCTCAGCGGTCAGGCCGGCTTCGATAATCTCATCCTCATCTTCGTCGGTGACCGCAACCGTTTTTATGCAGGCGTCATAATACTCAGGGCGGATAAAGTTCAGACAGAACTCTTTGTCGCGCTGAATATTTTTGTACGTGTGCGTGGTCTGCATGAGGCATTGAATCACAGCAAAAAAACCGCCGCTGTCGCCGGCAAAGGAACTCCATGACTGGAAGCAGGCGTTTGGCTTGCCGTTATCCTTGAGAGTTGTGATCAGGAACATCGGCGACGGGACACCGCAGGTAAATTCCATATGGGAGAAGATGCTGTACTGCCCCGGAAAGTCTTCGGTGTAAAATTCCGGCCTGTTTTCGGTAATTTCGATCTTCATAAGAGAGCCTCCCTTCGCAGCTGCAATGACAGCCAGACATGTACTTCAACTTATATCCCTATCATAACAAAATCATAGAATCATAACAACTTTATCAGCTTGACATATGCTGGTTGGACAGCTTACTATGTAGTAAATTACTAACTTAATAAATTACTAATTTACTAGAAAAAGAGGCGAAAATTATGAAAATCCCAACAACACTCAAGCACAAGCCGGTATTTGTATCAGAGAATTATGAGAATGTTGACGGCCACAAGGCATATGACACCGACGCCAAGGGGCTTTCCCTCGGGCTGGCCCAGTGGAATGACCGCGGCAATGTGGAAGTATCCGCCAAAGTCTGGCGTTATACAGGAGAGAAGTGGTCCCGACAGTCAGAGGAACTTCCGATGCACCGCGTGATCGATCTTGCCATCCTTGTTTGCAGGGCGAAGCTTTTCCTGTCTGAGTCCTATCGGTTTCCCAAACTGTACGATCCTGAGAAACCGCAGATCGACCGGATCGGTATGCAGGGTGACGCGATGACTGTGTCAGTCTGTACTGACAACCAGCTGATAGATGAAGACATAAAGCTTTTTGCCGATGTTCTGAGCAAAGATGACGAATTGATCGGTGAGCGGCTGTCTATCCTGTCAAAGATGCTAAAGGAACTGGGGTACTGATTTAAACATAGCACGCGTGTTCAAGCATCTTTTCATCCGAAGCGATATCCTGAATGCAGGAGGTGAGGATTATCAGACAATCGGAGGTTATCCGTGCGGTTTCCCGTATGCAGGACTATATCGAAGCGCATATCGGAGAACCGATTTCACTGCATCAGCTGGCTGTGGAGGCCGGGTACTCACAATGGCACAGTGAGAGAATTTTTAAAGAACTTACCGGGAAGTCACCTTTTGACTATATCAGGGCGCTTCGACTCTCGAAGGCTGCCCTGATCCTGCGCGAAGGGAAAGTAAAAGTAACGGATGTCGCTTTTGACTTTGTATTTGACTCTCATGAGGGATTTACGAAAGCGTTTTCACGGCAGTTCGGCCTGCCTCCGAGGAGGTATAGCCTGGAGACGCCTGCCATTGCGCTGTTTATGCCATACAGGGTATCCGAAATTCCAGTTTCGAAGAAAAAGGAGAAGGATGAGATTATGAGTACACCTAATACTGTTTTTGTACAGGTTGTTGAACGCCCCGAAAGGAAAATCATGCTCAAAAGGGGCGTCAAAGCATCAGATTACTATGAGTATTGTGACGAAGTCGGCTGTGATATATGGGGCGTTCTTTCAAGTGTGAAAGAAGCTTTGTATGAGCCTATCGGTATGTGGCTGCCGGATCATATGATTCCTGAAGGGACATCGAAGTATGTGCAGGGCGTTGAACTTCCGCTCGACTATGACAAGCCTCTGCCTGAAGGCTATGAGATGATCACAGTGCCTCCCTGTAAAATGATGATTTTCCAGGGTCCGGCCTTCAAGGATGAGGACTTTGAAGATGCGATTTCAAACATCTGGGAGCTTATGAAAACCTATGATCCTAAGATTTACGGATATGAGTGGGCAGACAGGGAAGCGCCCCGTTTCCAGCTTGCGCCGATGGGGTACCGCGGCTATATAGAAGGCCGGCCGGTCCGCACCGTAAACCCGGGCTGAAAATCCGAAGCTTAATACATCCTTAGAATTTGAAAAGCTGCCGTATTGTGATGGATTCAATCACAGGACGGCAGTTTTTTACTCTATTCTTTTGATTTGAATATATAATAAGAATATACAGGGGACTGACAAAAGGAAAAATCATCAGGCAGAACCCAGGGAGGAACATATGAACGAAAATATCCGCTCCTTTGACCCCAGCGACTGGGAAGAAGTGAACATCATATACCAGCAGGGGCTTGATACAAATCTCGCAACCTTTCAGACGACTTGCCCCACCTTTGAGGAGTGGGATAATTCTCATCTTTCGATTGGCCGGTATGTATATGTCCAGGATGGACATGTGGTCGGCTGGGCCGCGCTCACCCCCGTATCGAGCCGATGCGTCTATTCAGGCGTTGCCGAAGTAAGTGTATATATTGCGGATTTTATGAGATACAAAGGTGTCGGAACACAGCTGCTGAAAAAAGTAATAGAAGCATCCGAAGCGCATGGGATATGGACACTTCAGTCAGGGATCATAGCAGAAAACACGGCCAGCATCTCACTCCATAAGAAGTGCGGATTCAGGGAAGTCGGGTATCGCGAAAAAATCGCCAGGGACTCAAGAGGAGAATGGAGAAACACCGTTCTGCTTGAACGCAGGAGCGCATTTATATAGTTGTGCATAGCTCTTGAGTTACATAAGCTCCGCAAAATTACGGATGGCCATATCAGACAAAATTTTGATTTCATCCCACTCATGATCCGCATAGGAGTCGTAGACGCCGCAGACGGTAAAGCCGCCTGCTTTTGCACCTTTTACAGCTGTCAGGATATCCTCATATACGACGCACTCCTGTGGCTCGAGTCCCAGCTTTTGGGCGGCGAGCAGATAGATATCAGGGAATCCTTTACCCCGGCTCACTTCATGCAGCGTCGTGAAGGAATCAAACATATGGTGAATGCCATTATACTTCAATGTGGCTTCAATACTTTCAGGATGCAGGGCTGTCGCAACACCCAGCTTTATGCCTTTTGCCTGGAGACACAACAGGTACTCCCGCGCATTTGGTTTGAGCTTGATTTCACAGGCGTAGGCTTCCCTGGCCATATGATTCCACTCACGGATAACTTCTTGTGGGGACTCGGGAAGATTGTATCGTTCAACGGTATATGCGGCAGCCTTAACAAAACCCATCGGTGTCACAGCCTGCGTATAGTCCCTTGTTGCCGCGATCCCGCGTTTTTTCAAAAAGCGTATGTCAATCTGCTCCCATACAGACAGGGAGTCAAGAAGAGTTCCGTCCAGGTCAAAGATAGCACCTTTTTTGTCAGACATATGTACCTCGCGAAAAAAAGAATCAGATCCATATCAGATGGCCATGACAGGCGGATTTCCGATCTTCAGCTGATTCTATTGTAGCATTTGTTGCTATAATGGTGGTAGAATTCCGCTGCATACGTATATGAATCATATTCTTGCGATTGCTTAAAAGGAGGAATAAGAATGTTTGAAATAAGAGAATGCCAGCCTCAAGACCTGTCTGCACTTTTACATCTCTATACGCAGCTCCATGACAGCCCTGAGCCTTCGATTTCCGACCGGATCCTGTCGGTCTGGGAACATATCATGAAGGATGAGAACCATCATATAATCGCAGGATTTGTTGACGGAGCGATGGTTTCTTCATGTGTTATTAATATAATCCCCAATCTGACACACGAACAGCGCCCATATGCGGTAATTGAAAATGTCATTACCGATCAAAATGAGCGCGGCCGCGGCTATGCTTCGGCGATTTTGAACTATGCGAGGGAAATTGCCGACAGAGAGAACTGCTATAAAATTATGCTGATGACCGGATCCTCAAAAGACAGCACACTCCGGTTTTATGAAAAGGCAGGGTACAACCGTCAGGATAAGACGGCTTTTGTTATGTGGATGTAGTCATTTGGGAGTTTACTTTTTCTTTTGACCTTCGAAAAAGATTCGCAGATTCTCAGGAAGGACATACTCTTCTGACAGGGACGGCGGATCTTTTTTTGCGCCGTAAACTTCTGACAGGAGCGCATTGATAATCATTTCCTTCGGAGGCGTGTTATATTCATTGTCCTCATAGGTAAAGACACGGCAATCCACTGTATCGCCGCACAGATCACCGCAGTCACAGCAGTTATTTTCTTTAAAATCCACTGCAATATCCCTGCCGTTGATACGGATCGTAGGGGAACTTAAGAACTTATACTTTCTTGCCAGCTCTTCCGTAATGACGTTGACCTTGTTAACCGTAACAGAATAGCCTGCAGCTGTAAGAACGGCGGAGACTGCTTCGAGTGCATCATCAAGATTCTTGTCGGTTCCCTGACATCTCTCGCAAACGCTCAGGTCCAGGAAAAGAAAATCAATAAGAAGATGTTTGGCCGCAGGGCCGGTCTCTCTGGATTTTAATCCGGCACCGGGTTCTGCAGGCTGACAGCAGCCTGCGGTATGGATTTGTCCTGGCGAACAGCATCCGGCCGATTCTTGTCCGGGCTTTGGATCACAGCAGCTTTTTGATTTGAGCAGCATATTATTTCACCGCCTTTTCGATAATTTTGACGATCTCCCTGGGCTTAAGCACTTTGCCGAATGAGACAACTTTCTCGTCGATCACCAGAGCCGGTGTCTGCATGACACCGTATCCTGCGATATCAGCAAAATCAGTTACTTTGACGATTTCTGCTTCCAGCTTCATTTCTGCCAGCGCTTCTTTGGTGTTTTCGGTGAGCGTCATGCAGTTTCTGCATCCTGAACCAAGAATTTTGATAATCATTTGTGAGTCCTCCTGTTTTTGTGGTTTTATTTTCGAATAATATTCAAAACATATGCTTAGATTAGAAACGCGCCGAAGGCATTGAAGGCATACCCGATGACAAGGATTCCCAGGGTAACTATGCCGACAAAGGCAAACAGCAGCTTGGATTTAACGACTTTCTTGAGCATGATGATTGAGGGAAGGGAAAGGGCAGTGACAGCCATCATGAAGGCTAGAACGGTTCCGAGGCCGACTCCCCTGGAGACAAGAGCCTCTGCGATGGGAAGAGTTCCGAAAATATCAGCGTACATTGGCACACCGACTATGGTTGCGAGCAATACAGAGTACCACTTATCCTGTCCGAGTACGGCGGTTATGATATCCTGCGGAATCCAGTTGTGAATGGCAGCACCGATGCCGACGCCGATCAGGACATACAGCCAGACCTTTTTAACAATCGAAAGCACCTGGTCTTTGCCAAAAATCATTCTGTCTTTTACGGTTAGTTCTGATTGTTCCACGTCATGAACCTTGTTGCTGTAGACAAAGGGTTCGACGTATTTTTCAAGCTTCAGCCTGCTGATGACTGTTCCTGCAATGACGGCCAGCAAGACACCGACAATCACATAGGCTATGGCAATTTTCCAGTTGAAGATACTGGCCAGAAGGAGAACGGAAGCTAGGTCGACCAGCGGAGAGGAGATGAGAAAAGAGAAGGTGACACCGATCGGAAGTCCCGCATTGGTAAACCCGATAAAAAGTGGAATGGATGAACAGGAACAGAACGGGGTTATTGTCCCAAGGAGCGCGCCGAGGAAATTGGCCGTAATGCCGTTGACGCGGCCGAGGATCTTTCTTGTCCGCTCAGGCGGAAAGAAACTCTGGACATATGAAATTACAAAGATAAGTACCGAGAGCAGGATGAATATCTTGATGGTGTCATAAATAAAGAAATGGATGCTGGCTCCGACCCTTTCGGTCACATCAAGTCCGAATACATTTTGTACCAGGAGGGTGATCAGGTCGCTGAGCCATGTCATTTTAAGAAGCTGGTCATTAAGCCATTCAAAAACAATCATTTATTTCTTCTCCTTGCCTGCCGATACCGGCACCGGGCAGTTCTTCTCGTCTGCGCACGAACAAAAGGACTCCTGTGAGAAACTTTCGCAGAAGCGGGACAGAAGATCCCGGGTCGCTGCAAAATTATCTGCGTTCAGTGAATACCTCATCCAGAGTCCGTCTTTCCTGCTGTTTACGAGTCCGCACTGTGTCAGAATTTTCATGTGGTAGGAGAGCGTAGGCTGCGAAATCTGAAACTGATCCTGGATCCTGCATGCACAGAGCTCTCCCTCCTGTAACATATGAAGGATTTCCAGACGAATATCATCTGCCATTGCCTTGAGCACCGGAACACATACTGAATAATTATAATCCAAAATTTTCACCGCTTCCTATCATCCGGATTTCTATAAATTGCCAACTACATCGAATTCTTTCTATATAGTAGACCATACATCGAAAAATTTCAATATAGTTTGCAAAAATAAACCGGTCTTTTTTATTGACCGGCTGATTTAAGCTTATTTTTGAATTTCGCGAGCCTTATCATACATAACCTTTACTTCCTCTTTCGAAGTGAGTTTTGACAGGATCAGGGCGATGATAATGATACCCGGAATATCAACAAGAAGTCGGATGAGGGCAAACTTGAGGCCGAGAGCCGATACTTCGAATAAGATCATCGGGATTTTTGTTGTAGACCAGGCACCAATAAAAATCAGAATATTGCTGAACTTCACTCCTTTTTTCATAAAGACCGCCGCTACCGGAAATGCGCCGTATAGAGGTCCTGCTGCCGCGGAACCAATCAGAAATGCCAGGATGATTCCTTTTAGACCTGATTTATCGCCCATGTATTTGATCATCGTTTCCCTGGGCACCCATACATCGAGAAGACCCAGGAGAATAAATACCGGCGGGATGATCAGGAGCATCTGAACGAATTGGTCTCCGGCATTTCCGAGAGCTTTTATGCCAAGGTCATAATTTATTAGTGTGAGAACAATAAAGCCGGCCGCTACGACCAGGAAGGCACGATATCTTTTTAACAGGGCAAGAATTTTCTGTTTCATATTACATCACCACTCCTATTACAAATGCGACAAGGAAAGAGAAGGCAAAAGCGAGCAGGTTTCTGATTATTGTTATCTTCCTGCCGAAATATTTGATTTCAACCGGCATGGTGACAACACCTACCATCATAAGGGTTGATACAAATGCACCGATCTGCATGTAGCCGGCGCCGCTGTTGAGCAGCATGGCTGCAGTCGGGAAAGCAACAAAACCCGGGATCAGTGTAACTGAGCCAATCACCGATGCAAGCAGTACGCCGGCCCAGCCGGAATCTGCACCGATCAGCCTGCCGATAACTTCAGGATTCAGCACGGCCAGAAGCAGCCCGACCAGAAGAAGTACAACCAGAAACTGGGGGAGAATATTTTCAAAGGCCTTCCAGGCCTTCCTGAGTGACATCACTGTCTTCTTCTTATCCTTAAAAAAGGATATCGTCAGAAGAACAGCGGTAAGTCCGTAAAAAATATATGTATCCAAAACAATACCTCCTGCACGTAATCTAATAATTGTAGTATAGTAGGAATCAGGAAAATAGAAAGTTACCTCGGTAACTATTGTTGGAGGCTGATTATGCTGATCGGACCCTATCTCGATGCGATCCGGGCGATATCGCTTTTTTCATGCTTTGACGCAGACGAACTTCGCCGGCTGTTTGATTCTTCCGGCTATGATCTCCGCAAATATGAAAAGGGACAGATCCTGCACCTGCAGAACGAAATCTGCCAGAATATCGACATCATCCTTCATGGCAAGCTGTCGGTTCAGAAGATAGACGGGAACGGGAATGTGCTCACAATATGCGTTTTTGCGGACACAGACAGTATCGGGGCCAATCTTCTTTTCGCAACCAGAAATAATTATCCGATGACCGTAATGGCAGTGCGCGATTCGGTCGTACTCCATATGCACCGTGACCTTGTACTTGCGCTTTGCAGGCAAAGCAGCTGCTTTACAGCCGCGCTGCTGACGGCCATATCGGACAGGACGCTCCTTCTCACCGAAAAAATCGACGCCCTCACCCTGAAAACGATACGGCAGTCTGTCGTGGATTTTCTCAAATATGAATACCATCTCCGGCAGACACCTGTGATTGTGCTGGATTTTTCGAAAAAAGATATGGCTGAACGGCTCGGAATACAGCGGACATCGCTGAGCCGCGAGCTTCAGAAAATGAAGCGTGACGGAATTATTGAATACGATTCAGGGACGATTACGATCAAAAGAATGGACATAGTATCCTGACATTCTGCGCAATCCTAAGACCTAATACCTGTTATACGAAAGTATTTTATAGAATACTTTTAGTGAAATTATGTTCTCTTTGTGGTATAATCATTGCGTAAGCATTTTTTTGCGCACAGCGTTTCATCTCCCAAGGATAATATTCATTTATTAATTGTTGGATTTGCACCCGCAAGTCTATTATGCATCTTCAAAAATGCATTACATGCATAAGGAAGGTCGTTATACATGCATCATTTTGAATCCAGGCTTAGAAACAGCGATAATACCTACACCGAATTATTTGTCAGAAACCAGAACAATCCAATTTTATCGGCAAAGGACTGGCCGTATCCTGCAAACACAGTTTTCAATCCTGCCGTGATAAGGTTTGAAGATAAAATAATGCTTCTGACGCGAGTGGAAGACCGCAGGGGATTCTCACATCTGACAAAAGCGACCAGTGAAGACGGGATTGTTAACTGGATGATTGATACAGCTCCGACTTTTGAATCCGATCCGGTCAACTATCCGGAAGAGGCGTGGGGTATTGAAGATCCGCGCATTACATGGCTTGAAGAACTCGGTAAGTATGCTGTCACATATACAGCTTATTCCCATGACGGTCCCACAGTCGCACTTGCACTGACCGAAGATTTTGTAACGTTCGAGAGAATTGGAGCCATACTTCCGGCAGAAGACAAAGATGCAGCCCTGTTCCCGAGAAGATTTAACGGGAAGTGGGTTTTAATTCACAGGCCGTTTACGTCAGGGCATACGGCCGGCGCTAACATATGGGTATCAACTTCGGATGACCTGAAGAACTGGGGCGATCACCGCATCCTCATTCCGGCAAGGGCCGGTGCCTGGTGGGATGCGAATAAAGTCGGACTGAGTCCGCAGCCGATGGAAACAGAGGATGGATGGCTGATCATGTACCATGGCATGCGG
>DIEQ01000090.1:0-10034 GCA_002418705.1 Mageeibacillus sp. UBA5770
ATAAATGGTACCTGTGTGGTACTTTGCATAAAATACACCATTTCTAAGCAATGAAAAATCTCTAAGAAACTCTACATTTGAAGAGAGGCAAAAAGAAAACCAATGCCCTGTGAACGACTTAGCGTACGCGTTAAGTGAACAGGGCATTGGTTTTCTTATGGTGGAGAATACCGGGCTCGAACCGGCGACCTCTTACATGCGAAGCAAGCGCTCTCCCAGACTGAGCTAATTCCCCAAGTCAACACTACACATTATCGTAGTGTGACGGATAACTGTCAAGGTTTTTCGGGTGATTTTGAATAGTGGTGAAGGCAGTGAACCATCGGCGGTTCCGGGCGGATTGAACCTCTTTATGACCTGATTACGTGGAGCCCGGCCTTCTTGTAGATATGTTCGAGGGATCGGAAAAGTGAATCTGAGATATATCCCTTATTCATTGTGTAGGGGATGCCGCAGGAGTCCCATTTCTGGCGTCCGTATTCGTGATATTTGAGCAGCTCGAACTTGGCGTTGCCTGTACCGCAATCCTGGAAAAACTCAACGAAGCGATGCATGGTCTTGGCATCTGCATTGAAGGAAGCGATGAGGGGCGTGCGGATCAGAACGTGAGGATGCCAGTTGAGGGCGGCTTTGATGTTTTCTTTTATGATCTTATTTGACATGCCGGTGGTGTTCGTATGAATTTCATCGTCATCGTGTTTGAAGTCGATGATGAGCAGCTTAATAAGAGGGAAGAGCTCCGGCAGCTGCGGATGCGTGCCGTTGGTCTCAATTGCTGTGTGTATTCCGACGGCACGGAGACCTTCAAGGAGTTCCTTGAGTGCCTCAAACTGCATGGTCGGTTCTCCGCCGGATATCGTGACGCCGCCTCCGTCGAAAAAGAGCGCACGGCTCTGTACGGCCTCTTCGATCAGGTCTTTGACATCGACCGTGGTACATGAAAAGGACATACCCGGATTTGCATTGGTTGTGACGCAATCACGTGTCTGACAATCGGCACAATCTGTCCGATCAAGCTTGCCTTCGACAATCCGGCCGCCTGGACATACATCATTCTGCAGATTGACCTGGTGTACCAGAAGCGTTCCGTCGGGGGCTAGTCCCTCGGGGTTTGAACACCACGGACAGAGCATATTGCAGCCCTGAAGGTAAAATACCAGTCGGTTGCCCGTTCCATTCTGTGAATAACTTATTCCTTTTCTCATGAGCTTCAATTCCATGCGACACTCTCCTATCAAATCATACCAATTCACATTAAATTATAGGTGTCTGCCAATAATTTGTCAATCGACTTGACAAATTATCGGGTTGGGTGTAAAAGTGTGGAAGAATAATTGACAGGGGATTGTGAGGATTTTTATGAGAATCATCACGTTAAATGCAGCCGAAATGAAGGCCTACAATCGACGGCTCATTCTTGAACACCTTCGCAGCCAGAGCACCTCGCGCGCGGAATTATCAAGAATTACCGGACTTACGCGCTCGGCGATCAGCCTGATCGTCGATGGTCTGCTGCGCGACGGTATTTTGCGTGAGGGCTGCGAACAGGGCGGTCGCGTCGGCAGGAAATCTGTCAGCCTGGATATTAATCCGCTTGCCTTTTATTCGATCGGACTGAATATCTCGCGCAACAAATACTCACTTGGCCTGGTGGATTTCGGCGGGACGCTCAAAAAAAGAATCAGCAAGCCGCTGGATCCGAAGCTGACGATAGAAGATACTCTCGAGCAGATCGGTAAGCATGTCGATGAACTGCTCCGCACCCACAAGCTGCCCGGACGATTGCTCGGGATGGGTATTACAGCTCCGGGTCCTCTTGACGCTAAGAACGGCACGATCTTAAACCCGCCCAATTTTGAAAAATGGTCCAATGTTCCGATTGTTGAGTATTTTTCCGGCCGGTTCCAGGGCAAAGTCATATTGGAAAACTATGCGAATGCACTGGCGCTTTCTGAAAAGACCTTCTGCATGAAAGGCGCTTACGAATCTTTTCTCGAGCTGGTCGTTGACACGGGTGTCGGGGCGGGACTTATTATCGACGGAGACCTCTATAAGGGAGGGACAGGGTTCGGCAACGAATTCGGGCACACGTCCATCAACATGAACGGACCGAAATGCGGCTGCGGCAACTACGGCTGCGCAGAACTCTACGCATCGATTCCCAACCTTTTAGCTGCTGCTCAGAAACAGGATCCGAAGCTCGATACCTGGAAGCATATCGTTGATATGTCCGCCAGGGGTAATCCGGCGGCGCGTGCAGCTGTGGAGATGGAGGCCGAATATCTGGCCGGTATTATCGTGAATGCAGTGAATATCCTCGATGTCGGAGCCGTCGTCCTTACCGGGGATATCTCCTACCATGCCGAAGAATTAAATGAAATAATCAGCCTGAAGGTTAATGAGAGGTTTATTGCCAGGGGATCCCGGCAGATAAAGATCTTGGCATCCGGCCTTAACGAATATCCGATTACGCTTTCGAGTGCAAATCTTGTAATGGAAAATTATGTCCGGGTCGGCGAATAATGTTGCCTCATCAAATGTCGGCGAATAGCGCTATGCAACCCGTTCGGAATCTCTTGCCCGCCTGTCTGTTCCAAGAATAACCGACACAGAAAGTGCAGAAAATATTCCTATTATGCCGCCGAACCAAAATGGCGCACTTGAATTGATTCCGTCCCACAGCGCGCCTGCAATCATAGAGGAGAACAGGAGGCCGACGCCCTGCAGCATGCCATAGATGCCGAGTACGGTGCCTCTGTAGCTGGCAGGTGCTGTTTCTGCAACAAATGCGCGTTCAGCTCCGCTGATAAAGGCTGTATAAGCACCATATGCGATGAAAAGCAGGATGATGGACACCTGTGAAGTCAGCATGGCAAACCCCAGATAAACAAGGCCGTAAATCAGGTATCCCGGGACGAGGATGGAACGCCTTCCAAATTTGTCAGAGAATTTACCGGACGGAATTGACAGCAGCGAGGCTGAAATATTGAAGACCAGATACAGAAGCATGACCTGGGCTGAAGTAAAGCCTGTCTCTTTTGCTTTCAGAAGAAGGAATACATTGGATGAGTTTCCGAGGCAGAACAGGAACATCACGGCAAAATACATTTTGACTCTTCCTGTCAGCTTGAGGCCCCGGAAAGTCAGCCTTTCACCGATGGGTTTGTCGTCTTTCTTTTCCCTGACGAAGGGGATGATGAGGATTCCTATAAAGCAGGGAATAAGCGACCACAGAAAGACGGACCGGTAGGGAAGTGCTGTCGCTACGAATACAAAAGCGAGAAGGGCACCGATCGCGGACCCGGCCATATCAAACATTTTGTGCAGACCGAACGAACCTCCAAGGCTGCCGCTGTCGCTTGATTGGGCAACGAGTGCGTCGCGCGGAGCGGTACGGATGCCTTTGCCGGTTCTGTCGATGATACGGGCCAGCAGCACACCACCCCAGGAGCCGGCAATGAGAAGCAGGATTTTGTAGATAATAGAACCGGAGTATCCGATCAGCGTCAGATTCTTTTTTTTCTGGTAAGCATCACCGATATAGCCGCTGAATACCTTGAGAATCGAGGCTATGCTCTCTGCAATTCCTTCGATTATGCCAACGATGGCGGGTGATGCACCGAGGCCTGCCGTCAGGAAGAGCGGAAGGATCGGATATACCATTTCATTGCTCATATCCGTGAAGAAACTCACCAGGCCGATCAGAATAATATTGGATATTACTTTTTTAGTTTTCACTTTGCGTCCCCCGGCATACGATCGTTATTTACTCGACTTGTGTTCCGCTTGCCAAATCACGTCCGAGGCTGCGGTATTCATCACGTATCGGCCAGTAGATCTTGAATTCGAATTTTTCGACGTCGCGCTGCTGCTTATAGCTCATGCGAAGTGTCGCATTCTCGGGTATGAGAACGGGCTTTTCGAGCTGGACGAGCTGCTGAAGATTCGTATCAGAGCTGAGAAGACTGATACGCTCTGAAATGGCAGCGAGCAAATCGACGGTCCTGCCGTCTTCATCGACAGAGACCCGGTAAAAATCACTTCTATTAATATAATTAAGCGAATCACCGCCGGCCAGCCATCCAATCAGGGCTTCTTTGCTGAACCGCCATTCACGCCCGATCTTTCTGGCGGGGAGATGTTCTTCGCGAAGGAGCTTGATAAGTGTTTTTTCGCTTATGCCAAGAAACTCCGTTGCCTGTTCTACATTCAGTATTGATTCATCCATATATGCCTCCCGTGGAAGCTGAACGGTTCCCTAATTTAGTTCCTTCAGCTCTATAGTGAAAATGATAATACTATTTCGCGGAATAATCAACAAAGTTAACAATCTAATATCCGGTAGCAGTATTTAAGGTGTCGATTGATAGGAAATTAACTTACTTTGAAGGTTGATACAATACTGGTGTATATCGTGTATAAAAGCAGCCCTGCATTGCTGACATAAAGAATCCGGCCATCCATATTTGGATAACCGGATCTTGACGACTATGTAAGAACGCTGCACTAATTTATGTAAATTAATAACCGGACATCATCGTATCGGATATGGTGCTGAAGGCTGTAGCAAAAATTGTGGCAAAAAGAATGGAGAAGATGAAACCGAGGATAGCGCCGATGATGGCAACGATCAGGACTGCACGGGCATAATTCTGCTTGGATGGTTTGGCGCCCCCGCCGAAAGCCCAAACAAGAAGGATGATAAATCCGACAAGCGGGATACCTGAGAGGATGATGGTTCCGATCCACTCGCCCAGAGATACGGTCTCACTGTTCATAGATTGATCTGACATTTGTGTTCCTCCTTACAAAACAATATATATTGTGTGTATATCTATTTGTAAATATACAGAAGTTCTCTGCTAACTGCAAGGAATAGCGCAAATATATTTATAAAAGAGTCGGAAAGAGGGGGCTCGCTCTGCATCTATAGATCGGGAATCATCATAAAAGAACAAAAAAATGCTCCGGATCATTACAATCCGGAGCATCCCAACTTACTTTCTCTGAGTTATCAAAGAATGCAGCAGATGATTACCATCTGTTGTTGTCACCGTATCCACGGTCGTTATTGCGCTGTTGCTTTCTCGAGCGACGGCAATCAGGGCAACGAACCGGCTCATTGGTGAATCCTTTTTCAGCGTAGAAAGCCTGCTCACCTTCAGTGAAAACAAACTCAGCGCCGCAATCCTTACAATTTAATGTCTTATCAGCCATAATATAAGTACCTCCTTCTGACAGATTAGGTAGGTGACGGGGTTAAAACTAGGACTTTAAAAATCTACCTAATCGTTACGAAGAAGTATAATTTCAAATCGCCATCAATACCGTTCCATGACCTGAAGTTAGAATACCACGCTTGTTCGAAAAACACAAGCATTTTTGCGAAATCTTTATTGAGCTATACTTTGAAAGCTCCTCGGCCGGGGTAAATAGCAGCGCTTCCAAGCTCTTCTTCGATACGCAGGAGCTGGTTGTATTTGGCAACACGATCGGTGCGCGAAGGGGCTCCGGTCTTGATCTGTCCGGCATTCGTCGCCACCGCAATGTCGGCGAGAGTAACGTCTTCCGTCTCACCGGAGCGATGCGACACGATCGCCGTCCAGTTCTTGTTCTTCGTCATCTCAATCGCTTCGAGGGTCTCGGTCAGCGTACCGATCTGATTGAGCTTGATCAGGACGGAATTGGTAACGCCCATGTCGATACCGCGCTTAATGCGCTCCGTATTGGTAACAAAGAGATCATCGCCAACGAGCTGCAGCCTGTCACCAAGTGCATCCGTAAGCTTTTTCCAGCCGTTCCAGTCTTCCTCGCCCATACCGTCTTCGAGGGACAGGATTGGATAACGGTCTGCCAGATCAACCCAGAAGGCGACCATTTCATCAACTGTCTTGAAAACACCGTCTTTCCAGAAGAGGTAATCTCCCGGTCTTCCGGCTTTGGCTGCCTCATCATACATTTCTGTGGCTGCTGCGTCAACGGCAATGAAGAAATCCTTGCCCGGGACGAAGCCGGCCGCCTTGATCGCTTTTACAATATAAGCCAGTGCTTCTTCATCGCTTTTGAATTTAGGTGCAAATCCGCCTTCGTCACCGACAGCGGTGACATAACCTTCTGCTTTAAGAAGCTTTTTTAAGGTGTGGAATACGGTGGTGCTTTTCTGAAGGCCGTCGGCAAATGAGGATGCGCCGGCCGGGATAATCATGAATTCCTGAATATTGAGGCTGGAGTCCGCATGCTTGCCTCCGTTGATGATGTTCATCATCGGAACAGGAAGTGTACGTGCATTGATGCCTCCGACATATCGGTAGAACGGAACTTTGAGTGATGCTGCGGCGGCTTTCGCTACAGCAAGTGATACACCGAGAATGGCGTTGGCGCCCCAGACAGCTTTGTTGGGGGTCCCGTCTCCGTCAATCAGCGCGGCGTCAATCAGCTTCTGGTTCATCGCTTCAAGGCCGACGAGCGCAGCTGCGATTGGTCCGTTGACATTATCGACAGCGTTTCTTACGCCCTGGCCGAGATAACGGTCCGGCTCTTTGTCGCGAAGTTCAACGGCTTCGAAAGCACCGGTGGACGCACCTGAAGGAACAGCGGCGCGGCCAAAGCTGCCGTCGGATAAAGTAACATCGACTTCAACCGTCGGATTACCGCGTGAATCAAGAATCTCACGGCCATGAATTTTGGAAATAAGTACTGAATTTGCCATAGAAAGGCCTCCTTTTAGAAAAGTGCCCGTATGGCTGTATATAAATGCCGTACGGCACGCTGCGAATCAAAAAATAAGCGGGAGATTTTTAATTCCCCCTATACCTGTAGAATAAGACGAAAATAGAAATAAGTCAATGGAGGAATCACATGCGGCTACTTTTCGCGTTCCTTCTTTTTGAAGCATTTGTCACAGTATCCGAATAATTCGAGATTGTGTCCAATGATATGGAATTCACCGTCGGCGACCGGCGGCAGCACTTTTTCAAAAGGGCAATCTTTGACCGGCATCATGGAATGACAGTCGACACATACGGCATAGTGCGTGTGCTTATGGCGGTTCCACTCGTAAACAGCCATCGTGCTGTCCGTCGGGGTGGTTTTGATAACTGCCTTATTTTCGACAAATGACTCAAGCACTCGATAGACTGTTGACAGCCAGATTGGATCGCTGCCCTGCTGCAGTTTTTCAAAAAGGGATAGTGCTGTCACGGGAAGCTGTTCCTTTTCAAGCGCGTCCATTACGGCTTTACGGGATTTGGTGCGCTTCATGCCCTGCGGCCAGCCGCCCGGTTCACACTGTGTGTCAGATTCCGCGGGTCCGGTGTACTTACGCTGACTCATGGGACGCTCCTTTCATCCTCGCCGAACGAAAAATCCTGCGAAGCTTCTGTACCAGCAAAGCTATAAGGAAAATAGCAACGCCGGTCAGGACAATGGTGCCTCCGGGCTTAAGCTGCGCATAGTAGGAGATGAAGAGGCCGATTATCGTTGCGGTAACGGCAAATCCGATGGACCCGATTACTGTCTGCCGGTAACTTCTGGCTATAACCATTGCCGAGGCAACGGGAACAACCATCAGAGAGGATACGATAAGGGCACCGACGGTACGGGATGCAACGGATACCGTTATGGCAGTCAGTATGGTGAAAATGCTGTTGACAAGGCGCACAGGAACTCCGGAAAGGCCGGCTGCCTGCTCGTCAAAGGCAATATAGAAAAGTTCTTTATAAAGTAGAAGAAAGGATACAAAAACCAGTATTGAAATCCCGGCGACAAGAGCTGTCTCAAAATTGCTGATCGCAACAATGCTTCCGAAAAGGAAACTATTGAAATTTGCTGCGTTTTTGACAAATCCGGAGAGTACACCGGCCAGCCCGACGCCGATCGACAGGACTATGGCAATCGAGAGCTCGGAATATTTGGGAATTCTTTTGCGGATTGCCTCGATACTGAATGCGGCAAAAAGACATGCTGCCATGGCGCCGAGTATGGGATTGATGCCCAGAAGCAGGCCGATGGCGACGCCTGCGAGGGAGGTATGGGACAGTGCATCCCCGATCAGTGAAAGCCTCTTAAATACGACGATGACACCGATGCATGGAATAATCACGGCAAGAAGGATTCCTACAAGGAAAGCCCGCTGCATAAAATCATACTGAAAAATATCAAAGATCATAATCCGCCCCCGTTCTCATGTGAATTTGCACAGACGGAGCACTTTTCGGCATCGTGGGGATGTTCGCAGGCTGCGCAGTGAATATGCTCATAAGGCGGCAGATCGTGAGGGACGGGGTGTGCATGGACAAGCAGGCCTTCAGGTATTGCATTCTCAGCAAAATCCCTGTCGGAAAGGCACAGAACCCGGTTCAGGTATGGGGCAACATGGGACAGATCGTGTGTGACCATGAGGATCGTAACTTTCTTCTCAATGTTGATCTTATGGAGTATCTCCATAAGTAAGGTTACGGCTCCCGTATCTATGCCGACTGTCGGTTCGTCGAGCAGGAGGATATCGGGCTCGTTGACAAGGACGCGCGCAAGCATAACCCGCTGCTGCTGCCCTCCTGAAAGTTCACTGATTAAGGATTTGGCGTACGCCTTCATGCCGACACTTTCCAAAGCGTCAGAAACAAGCTGTCTATGCTTCCTGCCCGGGATTTTGAGAAATCCGATCTGGGAATAAAGGCTCGAAAGGACAATTTCCTCCGCTGTCGCCGGAAAAACCCCGGATGTGCTGCCGCTGTTCTGCGGTACATATCCGATTTTGGAGAATCGATGGAACGATGACAGTGGCTCTCCCATCAGGAAAATTTCGCCGTCGGACGGCTGAAGAATCCCCAGAAGAAGCTTGATCATAGTGCTTTTCCCGGTACCGTTCGAACCGATGACGGCTGCAAAGTCACCCTTATTGACGCAGAAAGAAACCTGTTCGAGAAGAAGGACATTCGTGTAACCAAAGGAGAGGTTCTTGACTTCTATCGCACATTTATCAGGCATTAACTTACCTCCTGTCAGAACAGATCAGGACAGCGCGCTGACCATAGTATCGAGATTTGTACGCATTACGGAAAAATAATCTTCACCGGCTGCCTGGTCTTCATCGCTGATTCCCTCGAGAGGATTCAAAACAGCGGTTGTACTGCCCGTCTCCCTCGCAATGGTCTGGGCAACCTTCGGACTTACCAGCTCCTCGAAGAAGATAACTTTGACCTGGTTGGCCTTCACAAAATCAATTATATCACCCATGCGCGCGGCATCGGGTTCTGAATCGGCTGAAAGACCTTCAATCGGAACCTGAGTAAGTCCGTAAGCGGCACACAGATAACCGAAGGCATTGTGGGCGACAACAATATTCTTCTGCGGAACTTCAGCCAGGGCAGAGGAGAACTCATCGTCCAGCTTGTCAAATTCAGCCGCATACTTGTCATAATTATCCTGGAAATATTCTTCGTGCTCAGGATCTGCGCTGACCAGGGCCTTGAGTATAGCCTGCATTTCCAACTTGGCGTTCTGCGGGTCAAGCCAGACATGGGGATCAAAATCCTCATCCGCATTCTCCGTTGACACAAGGCGTTCAGCGGCTAAAGATGCCTCCACAATAATCAAATCCGTGTTCTCAAGAGCTGAGATAACGGATTCAACCCAGTGCTCCATGCCGGAGCCGTTATAAATGAAAACATCAGCTTCTTCAATTTTAATCATATCGGCAGAGGACGGTTCCCAGTCATGTGGCTCCACGCCGCTTGGCGTAAGATTCTCAACAGACACTTTGTCTCCGCCTACCTTGGCGGCAAAATCGTACATAGGGTAGAAACTTGTCAGAACAGTGATCTTCCCGGAAGATGCTTGATCACCCGTATTTGCAGCACAGCCTGCCAGCAGTGAAAATGTCAAAAGTACAGTCAAAAGCATGACGGATTTCTTCATATAATGCACTCCTCCAATTGCGAATGATTCGCGTTTGCAAGAATAGTTATACGCTTTATGGAGTGATAAGTCAAGAACACAGCCGGTTGTCTTTTCACTTGTCTCCGGGCTTCGCC
>DIEQ01000090.1:10131-41247 GCA_002418705.1 Mageeibacillus sp. UBA5770
GTTCTGGGAAGGCGCTGCGCGCCAATCACGCCTGGTATGCTGCCGGTGCAGTTGGATAGCCATATGTTGTTATGGTGCCAAGGATCGTGAAGGCTTTTACTTTATAGAAATATTTTGCGCCCGGCGTAAGGGCGGTATTGGTGTATGTGGTGTTGGCGGTTTTTACAAGAATTTTGTAGGTGCCATAGAGTTCCGTCGCACGGTAGACTGCATAGCCGCGTGCTTTGGGCACCGCTGTCCAGCTGAGAGTGACACTTGAGGGTACTGTTAATGAAGAGGTTGCCGCCGGTAAGGTGTATAGTCTGGCCGGTCTGGCAGGTGCTGTTATTGTTCCTGCATAGGTGCTTGCTGCACTGATAATGGTATTGGTACCGGAAGTGACGCGGGCTTTAACCTTATAATAATATTTTGCGGCGGCGGCCAGACCGTTATTGGTAAAAGAATTTGTCGTGCTTGATGCGAGGAGGGTGTAGCCTCCGACTGGTGTTGACGAACGATAGATGTTGTAGCTGACAGCGTTGTATACGGCATCCCAGGTCAGCTGTATACTGCCGTTTGCCTGTGCGGATGCTTTCAGGTTCTGAGGGATGGGGTCTGCCGGATTGGAAACAACTTCAAAATAGCATTTGTTGCTTAGGGGACCGATTATTTCGGCTGAATTATAGGCGGCCATAATAAAACAATACGAACCGAGCGGAAGTAAGCCGAGATTGGCTTTTGTCCCGGTAAGTGATGCGTTGTAAATGATATCCGTATCACCGGCAAATGGATATTTCCAAACTGTGATCCCATATCTTTCGGCATTCGAGGCGACTGTCCATGAGACGATTACGTCCTGCGCCTGAAATACTTTGCTGCTGACTGAAACAGTCGTGCCGCCGGGTGTTGAGGGGATGGTTACCCAGGGATATCCGAGGCTGCTTACAACGATCGTTTCGCCTCTCACTTTAAGTGCGCTGTACGCAAATACGTTTCCCCTGGCGCTCCATTTCAGACTGCCGACCTGACCTCGTATGACTTCCATATGGGCGTGATTGCCGGTGATATATGTACCGCCGTTGCTTTTTACGCCTTCCTGGCAATATATGGCACCCTGAGCAAATACTTCTCCGACATATAAATCTGAAATACTATTGTCGTGGAGGGTGAGGACGGTCATGTAATCAATAGTTCCGTCCGCCCATTTGACCGGATTGTTACTTTCTATCCAGACAGCGCCCCAATTCGAATCGAGTGCTTTGATGGTACCTGTGAAAGGGGCGAGAAGGTTGTCGATACCGGTGCTGCATCCGGTGATATCCATTGCATTATTATTGGAATGGCTATATGAACCATATGGTCCTTGCGATATATTCATGTATTGCATCGGGAAAAGCGCATTCTCAGCACTTGCAGCTGAAACGGTAACGGGGGTGAAGAGAAATTGGACTGTGATGATACAAAGAGCAAAACAGGCAATTCGAAGAAAGAATTTTTTCATATTACCCTATTTCCGTTTCTTCAGAATAATTGTATGTTTCTTTGGGGATTACTATTGCATAGTAATCAGATAATTACTCAAAGTCAAGAAATGCGATAACATACTCCGATGTATTCACGGCCTGCACGCTGCTGCTTTTCGATATTTCAGCAGCCTCTGATTTCTTTGATCATAAATTCTTTCCCGGACAGCAACTCCCATTCCCGGCTTGTGCAGAAGGGACATGTGCCCTTATTCTGAATGAGGTTGAATACTTTGCTGCATTTTTTGCAGAGGGCATTGCCGGGCAATATTTCGATTTCGAGTTTGGTATCCTGCATGCTGGTACCGTCGACGGCACATGGGTAGCATGCTTCGATATATTTTGGAATCATTGATGAGAGTTCGCCGATCTGAAGGACCAGAGTATCGATCTTTGTTACTCCGTTTTTACGTGCAAATTCTTCAACGGTTTTAATTACATTAATAACAACACCTAATTCGTGCAATGGAATTACCTCGCCGGGAAAAGAATGACCGGGGAAACGCGCGTTCCCCCGGCCGTGCTTCGCATTGTATCTGGTGCTTGAAAAGGGTTAATTTTTACGGAACGCGGAGGTCAGGGGACGGGTCGCTTTTTTGACGGCAATTCTCATTTTACGCTTAAGTATGTGCCTTATGACAAGAGGCTTTAAGTCGCGGAGCTCAACGCCGGTCTCGTCGTACTTTCGAACCAGTTTGATGGCGTCGAATTTGCATTTTGTGGTACAGGACCCACAGCCAACACACATAAAGGTATCGACAGATGTTGCGCCGCAGCTCAGGCAGCGCTCGGTCTCTTTTTGTACTTGCTCGAGCGTAAAGGTCGTGCGGAGATCTTTATATGTCTCTTTGGACTTATTTCCGTCGACATGCTCGGGCTTTTGTCTGGGAAGGCGATCGTACCCGTCAAGATCAAGGTTGGCTTTATCAAGGGGGCGGTAGTCTCTTTTCGTGCGTCCAAGCAGCAGGCTCTGTCCATTCTGTACATAACGGTGGATGGAGATGGCGCCTTCTTTACCCATGGCAATCGCATCTATTGCGAACTTGGGCCCGATCAGTGCATCGCCGCCGACAAAAATATCGGGTTCAGCTGTCTGGAACGTAATCGGATCTGCCTTGACGGTCTTGTTGGGGTTGAGCTCGACTTTGCTGTCAGTAATCAGACTGCCCCAGTCCATTGCCTGGCCAACGGAGACGAGGACATTGTTTGTATTAATGATCTTCGTATCATTTTCGTCGAACTTGGGACTGAAACGCTTGTTTTCGTCGAAAACGGAGATGCATTTTTTGAATTCCACACCGACGACATGGCCGTCTTCGACGAGAATTCTCTTGGGGCCCCAAGAATTGTTGATGCTGATGTCTTCAGATAATGCCTCTTCAATTTCTTCCGGAAGGGCAGGCATTTCCATCCGGCTTTCAAGGCAGAACATCTCCACCCGGGATGAACCGGCACGTACGGCAGTTCGGGCGACATCTATGGCAACATTGCCGCCGCCGATGACAATCGTGTGTCCTGCAAGTCTGTTTTCTTCGTTGAGATTTATACTCCGGAGGAAATCTACGCCGGTGGTAACGCCTGCCGCATTTTCGCCTTCGATGCCGAGTTTTCTGCCTGCCTGTGCGCCGATTCCAAGATAGAAAGCTTCGAAGCCCTGGGTGCGAAGGTCTTTAAGCGACAGATCTTTTCCGATTTCGATGCCTGTTTTGAATTCCACACCGAGTTCCCTTAAGATGTCAATTTCTGCATTTACTACATCTTTTTCAAGGCGGAAAGAGGGAATACCAAAGGTCAGCATACCGCCGAGTGCTTTTTGTTTTTCAAAGACGGTAACCTTGTAGCCGTCAACTGCCAGATAATACGCGCAGGAAAGACCTGCGGGTCCGGCGCCTACGACGGCGATCTTTTTGCCGTACTGGTGTTTGACTCTGGGGACATAGCGGTGCTCGAGAATAAGATCCTGCTCAGCAATGAACTTCTTGATATCATCAATTGCGATAGGATCATCGACGTCACCTCTGGTACAGGCGGATTCGCAATATCTAGGACATACGCGTCCGCACACAGCCGGGAAAGGATTCTCATACTTGATAAGCTCAAGTGCTTCGGTGTATTTTCCCTGGGAGGCAAGCTTGATGTAGCCCTGGATGCCGATGTGGGCGGGGCACTCTGCTTTACAGGGACTGGTGCCGGTATCGACAACAACCATCTTATTAAGGCGATATTCGGGATTCCATTTGTCGGGGCCCCATTCCGTATCATGGGGAAGATCGCGTTTCTTCTCGGCAACGGGAGTTTTGGCGCAGATCTTCTGTCCCAGTTTCAACGCATTCGTAGGGCAGTTTTCTACACATTCACCGCAGGCTACACATTTTTCCTTGTCAACTTCTGAGACGTAATTGGATCGGACCATATCGGGATTTACATACATTTCGGCGATTCGCATGGCGAAACAGCCACATCCGCAGCAATTACAGATTGCGTGTGTTTTGCCGGGTCCGTCCGTATTTGGAATTTGATGCATCAGTCCGTTATCTTCAGCTCTTTTTATAATTTCAAAAGCTTCTTCACGAGTGATTTCACGGCCTCGGCCGGTACGGACGTAGTATTCGGCAGCATGCCCCATCTGGATACACATGTCTTCCTTCAGGTGACCGCAGCCTTCTCCCATTGATTCACGGGATGTACGGCAGGAACAGTCTGAGACTGAGAAGCGTGTGTTCTCGTTGAGATATTTCGATACTTCTTCATAGGATGCCCTGTGGGTCTCGCCTTCAATCGAGCGCTCGATCGGAATGACACGCATCGGTCCTAAGCCTACCGGGAAATTACCGGCTGCCGGAGGTCCCTTTCTTTTGCCGTATGCATCGAATGCCTCTGCAATCTGCGGGAACTTCTTAACGTTCTCCTTGCTGTTTGCCATCATTTCCATGTGGCCGGGAACCCATATATCGTGCCAGTATTTATCGACATCATCTATTTTATTTACAAAAGCTGCTCCGGCCATTGCCAGGTCCCATAAGAGTTTCTCTGTCTCTTCAACAGATTTGCCACACTGTGGAGCAATCTCCTGCGCACTTTTGGGATTTCTTAACTCAAGGCAAAGTCCGACTTCGGCCATCTCATCTGATACAACCGGCTCCAGAATTTTGTATTCAGGATATTCCGGTAATATCTCATCCCTGGCGCCGCGTTTTGTTCTGCTGATCTTGTTCGCATAATCCAGTACACGTTCTTTAACCATATAAGTATGCCTCCCAAATGAATTTTATATATACCTGTCAGTCATTCCAATTTTTAACTTCTGTACGTATCCAGTCAGCCCATTCTTCAATACCTTCGCCGGTTCTTGCAGAAATGGGTATGATTTTGATCTTAGGATTCAATTTTGTGACACGCTCAATGACGGCCTCGAGATTAAAATCAAAATAATCCATTACATCGATTTTGTTAATTAACAGGACGTCGCAGATGGAGAACATGAGAGGATATTTAAGCGGCTTGTCATCGCCCTCGGGTACGCTTAAAATCATCGCGTTTTTCGAGGCTCCTGTATCAAACTCAGCCGGACATACGAGATTGCCGACATTTTCAAGAACAACGAAGTCGAGATCATCGGTACCAAACTCGGTCAGACCGTGCTCGGTCATGCCGGCATCGAGGTGGCACATACCGCCTGTATGAAGCTGGATTGACCTGACGCCTGCAGCGGCAATTCTGTCCGCATCAACGCAAGAGTCGATGTCTGCTTCCATAACGCCGATACGCATTTCATCTTTAAGCGCACCAATCGTACGCACGAGCGTTGTGGTCTTGCCGGACCCGGGTGAAGACATTAAATTCAGGAGAAAAGTCTTGCTTATTTTAAGATTATTTCTGAGTCTGTCTGCCTCTGCGCCGTTGTCTGCAAATACACTTTGCTTGATCTGAATGATTCTTACCGGATCCATATTTCACCTCGGAAAATTGCCGGGAATTCTCCCGGATATATTCTGGTCATACCAGAAGTACAGAATAGAGCATTTAACAAAACATTAACCTTTTTGATGCCTCTAGTCAATAAAAAACTCCCCATAAAACAGGGTTTTCAGCAAATATTCTCTAGGAGATGGCTCGGAATAGTATTATAATTGAACTGGCATCTGGTCATACCACAGCCAGTCCGGTGGGAGGATACAATATGGAATTTGCAAAACTATGTGCGCCGACATTAAAGGAGCTTTTTGTAAAAGAACTCGAGAATTCAATTCTCTCCGGCAAGCTGGAAATCGGATCCAAACTTCCTTCGGAGAGGGAACTTGCAGAGATGATGCAGGTCAGCCGAGCGGTAGTAAATGCCGGGATTGTAGAGATGGCAAAAAAGGGATTTCTGAGCATCAAGCCCAGGGTCGGAACATTTGTTGCCGATTATCGGCGCACCGGAACCATTGAGACGCTGGTCTCCATAATGAATTACAACGGAGGCATGCTGCGCAAAGCAGAAATAAAGTCAATTCTTGAATTCCGCATGGTCCTCGATAAGCTGGCTGTTCAGCTGGTCATACCCAAAATTACGGACGAAGAGCTGGCAATACTGCGGACATATATCGATCAAATGCAAGCAGCGACCACTGCGTCCCGTGCAGCCGAAATCGCCTTTAATTTTCATCATGAACTGGGTGTAATATCCGGCAACACCTTGCTCCCGCTCATCTTCTACTCGTTTAAATATCCTATTTTGAATCTATGGGAGCGCTTCTGCAGAATGCACGGCATCGATTCCCTTTATAGAAACACATCAGGTCTTTTCAAGTGCATTGAAGAACGTGATCTTCCGAAGGCGATAGCCGGCATTGAATTTGCCCTGAACGATGCGATAAACGGAGGCAAGCAGATATATAATGAATAATATGCATACGCACAGTGAGAAAAAAGTTACAGTTAATTGGATCAGGTGGCTTTTAATAGCCGCAAGTGTTGTTTTGGTATCGTGTGCCGTGATTTATCTTGTGGGTAGAAACGCAAAAAATTCGGAACCTTTTACAGCAAATGGTGTTTCAGGAATCATCGTAGATGGTGTCACATACTATAAATCAGGGTGGGACACGATTCAAGATGAATGCCCGAAAGACTTTCAATACGCAGGTATAGTTGATTCTGTAAATCAAGACGGTGCATACCTGAAAGATTGCAAATACTATAAAAATCCCCAAATACCTGAATGGATATATGTAAATTGCGAAGTTTGGGAAAGTTCGCCGAATGGTCAGGATGGTGAAATAACGTATATGGGATATGTTCGTTTTGTAACGCCTGATGCCCGATTTAAGTATTTCATATTCTATGACAATCATCTGTATGAAAGTATGAAGACTCATTATGGAGACAACTCGGAAGAACTCTACAGCAATCAGACTGAAATACTTCCGGAAGAATGCGTACTCATAGGCAGCGCTCATATAGAAGAGCTTGACCGCATTCCCCGGACAAATCTGGGCGTTAATTATACAGATTATGATCACAAAGAAGTTTATGCAAATACTAATGACAATCAGGTTCTATACGTCAGCAATTCCTGGTATACATCCACGGAAGAAGAAAAGAAGGAGACACTTCATAACGGATATGATGTGTTTGTCCTCTACGATCCCGACCAGTGAGATTTCTTTTGTATTGGTTACCTTGAAGAAAGAAACTTGTTGAGAACTGTCACATAGACCATCAGTTCCACTGGTGGCTTAGTTTATAAAACAAAAATAAAAATAGGAGTTGGGAAAATGGATAATAGTGAAGTTTTACTTTCAAATTTAGATAAAGTGCATACGACTGAAATGGGAGTTGACAGAATTAAGAGAAATCTTTGTTTGCAAGTTGATGATGTTGTTTCCTGGTGCAAACATAGAATTGAAAGCAAAAATAGCAATATTTATAGACAAGGGAAAAATTGGTATATAGAAATAGAAGATTGTAAATTAACAGTAAATGCCCATAGTTATACCATCATTACAGCTCACAAGATAACTCAATAGCCACTTAAAAATAGGTAATTATCAACTTATTGTTGTGACAGAGCCAAACAATAATACCCCGGCGCGTCAGCGCCTTCACAAAGCGCAAGGTTATTGCCTGAGCGAACTTACGCAGGCCGCAGGCCGAGGACATGAGAGCGAAGGCAATAACCTTACGCGTCTATTACATTAATCCCCTGCCGAATTAAATATTCATGTATTTGCTGGACAGCCTCGTGGCTGATGATGTGCTCAATTGCGCATGCATCGTCATCGGCTGTTTTTTCAGGCATCCCGATTATATCGGTAAAAAGAGTTTTTAGTATTTTGTGTTTGCCTTCGAGGAGCGCGGCCGTCTCTTTTCCGATTTCAGTAAGGTAGATCTCCTGATACTTTTCGTTGGAGATATATCCGAGTTTGGCAAGGACGCTCATGGCGTTGGTTACACTGGCTTTTGAGACATCGAGGTGAGACGCGATATCGCTGACGCGCACACCGGACAGCGAATCCTGACTGCAGGCACAGTTCTGGCGGGACAAATCGAAAATTGTCTCAAGGTAGTGCTGCATTGCAATGCTCAGGCTCTCCATCGTGTCTCTCCTTTATATATATGTATAAGATAGAGGCTATTATATCATTTTCGCGGCAAATTCTGTATGCATTGATTTGTTGTTCCAATAGCCTCCGGGGTGATATTTTACCAGGATTGAATGCGCATGCCCATAACATTATCCGTGTTGACATAGTGCCTAAAAAGTCGTTTTGAAATTTACGATTTATTGTAATAAATACTCAAAAATCCTTAAAACTGAACATCCAATGATAAAGACGCTTAGAAATGCTGAAGATATAATGTGTACAAATAATACAAACGAAGGAACGTATGTAATCAATATTTTTACCGATAAATTGATTCGGTGGAGATAGAGAAAGAGGAAAAAACCCAAAATCAAACATGGAGGAAGAAGCAATGAAAATGAAAATCCGAATGATCACAATTGCCATGTGCATCTTAACGGCCGCATCAATGCTGCTGACAAGCTGTGCACAAACAGGAACGGATGCTACCAAAACTGCTGCTGAAGTAACGAAGGCCGCCGCCGGAGCTACTGCAGCTGATGCCGCTGCCCCGGTAGACGCTGCTGCCGTACCCGCATCTGCTGACGGTGAGTATTACATGATTTCATTCTTTGCCGGTGCAGAATATTTCAAAGGCTGCTTTGCAGGATTTGAAGCAGCCGCAACAGAAGCCGGAGTCAAGGCTTACTACATGGGTTCTCCCGGAAGTGACCTGAATGCAGAAGTTACTGTCCTTGAACAGGTCATTGCAAAAAATCCGAAGGGCATCGCCGTTTCCTGTGTTAACCCTGACGGCTTGAAGGATGCTATCGACAAGGCAAATGCTGCCGGAATCCCGGTTGTATGCTTTGACGCTGACTCCCCGCAGTCCACAAGGTATTCTTTCCTCGGAACAGGCAACTATTATGCAGGTACAGTGGCTGCCAAGGCTCTCGGTGATATGCTCGGCGGAAAAGGCGAGGTTGGCGTTCTTCAGGTTCCCGGCCTGCTCAATCTTGAACAGCGTGCACAGGGATTCAAAGACACGATGGCTGAGTTCTATCCTGAGATCAAAATCGTTCAGACTGTTAACGGTAATCTTGACCAGGCTGAAGGCGCCAAAGTTACTGCCGGCATGATCCAGGCTTATCCTGATCTCGCAGGTATCTTCGGTTCTGACTCATCCGCCGGTGTAGGCGCTGCGACAGCTGTAAAAGAAGCCGGCCTTGCAGGCGAAATCAAAATCATCGCATTTGATACGGATACAGGCACTCTTGATCTTATAAAAGAAGGAGTTCTCTCCGGTTCCATTGCACAGGGCACCTATAACATGGGCTGGTGGAGCTTCCAGATGCTGTTCAATGTAAACGGCGGTGCCGGCAATTTCAATCCTGTCGAAGGCTGGAAAGAATTCAAAATGAATCCTCTTCCCCCGTCCATTGATACAGGCGTTGTCGTTGTTACAAAAGATAATGTTGAGTCGTTCTACGCTCAGCCTTAACTAAAAGTACTCTCTCCTCGGGTATCGACGGTTTCCCCTGCCGCAGCAGCAACCGGCAGGGGAAGCTGCAATCCCCAAAAACTATATGATTCATAGTAAGGAGGTTTTTTGTTTGGATAGAGATATTGTCCTTTCAGTAGAAGGTATCGTGAAAAGATTTCCCGGGACACTTGCTCTCAACGGCGTTCATCTTGAAGTGTGCAAAGGACAGGCGAATGCGCTGGTCGGCGAAAACGGAGCCGGAAAATCAACCCTGATGAATATTATTTCCGGTGTTTTCAAGCCTGATTTCGGAAAAATTACTTTCATGGGTGAAGAAGTCTGTTTTGACTCGCCGGATGAGGCTCAAAAAGCAGGTATTGGATTTGTGCATCAGGAGCTGAGCCTTTGCACACATTTAAGTGTAAGTGAAAACATTTATATGGGACGGGTCCCGAAAAATAAGTTTGGACTCCTTGATAAGAAAAAATTATACAGCGATTCGCAAAAGCTGCTTGACCTTTTCCACGTGAGCTTTACCCCTGATACGCAGGTAGGGTATTTGAATATAGCGGACCAGCAGATTGTTGAAATTGCGAAGGCCCTTTCTCTTGACTGCAAGCTGATTATTTTTGACGAACCTACATCATCACTGACCGAATGTGAAACCGAAACACTTTTCAGCATAATCGATGACATCAAAAAGAGAGGAATCAGTGTTCTTTATGTCAGTCACAGAATGGCAGAAATTTTCAGGATCTGTGACTGCTGCACTGTATTTAAAGACGGTACGTATGTAGACACAGTGGCAACGAAGGATGTGAGCAGCGACGATATAATCCGGATGATGGTCGGACGCAGCATTGAACATTTATACCCGGAAAAAGCGGCGCAAATTGGCGATGTGACACTTGAAGTTAAAAATTTCTCGAGTAAAGGACGATTTAAGGACATATCATTTTCTGCTCATAAAGGCGAAATATTAGGATTTTACGGCCTGGTCGGTGCAGGCAGGACTGAGGTATTCCGCGCAATTTGCGGAATAGATAAATTTGACAGCGGAACCGTTCTGCTGGATGGCAAAAAAATCACAATAGCAAATTATAAAGATGCAATCGATCATGGTTTTGCATACCTTACGGAAGATCGTAAAGGACAGGGTCTTTTTCTGGAACTTTCTATATTCCAAAATATTTCGGCAGCGAAGCTCGAAAATGTTTCACACAATCTATTGATTGATCAGTCAAAGGAACGTGTATTGTGCGAAAAGTATGTGGATGAGCTGAATATAAAAGTAGCATCGGTTTCCAGTAAAGTGGCGAGCTTAAGCGGCGGAAACCAGCAGAAAGTGATGATTGGAAAGTGGCTGGCGGCAGCCCCTAAGTTCCTGATTATGGATGAACCGACAAGAGGTATCGATGTCGGGGCCAAAAGTGAGATTCACAATATGTTACGGGAGCTGTCCAACCGGGGCATCAATGTAATCATCATTTCTTCCGAATTGCCTGAAGTAATCGGAATGTCGGACAGAGTGATCATTATGCACGAGGGTTCCGTCACAGGTGTTGTAGATGCTGGTGAAATGAGTGAAGAAAAAATAATTATGTATGCGTCTGGCGAAGGGGTATGTTCTGCCGGCTGAAGTATCAAGATAGAAAAGGTGGTTATTATGAGTATTAACAGTCAGACTCTCAAAAAGAACAAGCTGCTCAGCAGCTTGAAAGGACACAGGGAAACCACGGTTTTTATGGTTATTATTTTCCTTGCTGTGGTCCTGAGCATCATTTCTCCCTATTTCGTTACTTCGAGTAATCTTTCCACAACGGCCCTGGGTCTGTCATCAGACGGTGTCATTGCGGTCGGCATGTGCATTGTACTTCTTACGGGGGGCATTGATTTGTCGGTTGGTTCAGTGATGGCGATGTCTATGGTAATCACAGGAATGCTTTATGTGGATTACGGTCTCAACATCTGGCTTACAGCCGGTATCGCACTCCTCTTTTCTGTATTCTGCGGCTTTATCAGCGGCGTGCTGATCGGAAAAGTCGGACTCAACCCGATGATTACAACACTCGGTATGATGAACATGACCCGCGGTGTTGCATACGTTCTGACAAGGGGATCCCCGCTTTCATTACCGTCTGTAGACAGCAATTTTATCTACCTGGGTGCAGGCAAGTTTTTCGGGGTTCCCATGTTTGTCATTATCTTCATTATCATAGCGCTTATCTTTCATTTCCTTCTTAATAATGTAACGACGATGAGAAAAGTACTGTATACAGGCTCAAGCGAAAAAGCAGCCAAGCTGAGCGGTATCAACACCTCCAATATCAAACTGGGTGTATACATGACTTCCGCAGCGCTTGCCGGCATTGCCGGGATCCTCTCGCTTTCACGATTTAAAGTTGCGACGCCAAATGCCGGCATAGGCACGGAAATGCGTGTCATCTCCGCCTGTATCATTGGCGGGACGAGCCTTATCGGAGGTGAAGGATCCATTTTCGGTGCTGTTCTCGGAGTTCTGATGCTTAATATTATCAATAATGGCCTGGTGCTGCTCAATGTATCCGTTTTCTGGCAGGACCTGATATCCGGCGCTATCCTGATCACTGCTGTTACAGTCGATTTCATGAGTCAGAAAAATAAGGCCAGGAAACGTATTCAAAAAACTGCATAAGTAAACGCGAGGAGAATATTATGAAGAATTTTACTTACTTCAATCCGACAAGAGTCTATTTTGGCATCGGGGAATTCAATAACCTGGGAACGTATGCCGGGAAACTCGGAAAAAAAGCCCTGCTGGTCAAAATGGAAGGATATCTGGAAACATCCGGAGTATATGCCAGGGCAAAGAAACTCATGGAAGATGCCGGGATGACCGTTTTCGAGCTCAGTGGTGTGACGGCCAATCCGAAGCTTACAAAAATTGACGAAGGCGTCAGGATGTGCAAAGAGCTTGGTATTGAGGTCGTTATTCCGGTCGGTGGCGGAAGCTGTATAGACTCAGCTAAAGCAATCGCATACGGGGCTCTGGATGACGGCGATATTTGGGATTTCTTCGCTTTGAAACGGGTCGCTGCCGCATCGCTTCCCATTGGCGCGGTCTCTACCATTGCTGCGACAGGCTCTGAAATGAATGTCAATTGCGTGGTAACCAACGACCGCAATCCTGATATGGCGACATGGCGCAAGTGGTCGACCCACTTTGAACACAGTTTCCCGAAGTTCGCCATTATCGATCCCGAAATGCAGAAAACGCTGCCCCAATATGTGACGGCCTGTGGCATGGCGGACATCATCTCACACATTATGGAGCCTTATTTTGACAGCGAACGCAATACGCCGATCCAGGACGCCTTGGGAGAAGGCATCATGAAGACCGTTATTGCAAGCGAAGGAATTCTGGCTGATAAAGAGAATCTCGATCACAGGGCCAATCTCAGCTGGGCGGCGACGCTTGCAATCAACGGCTGGGCGGATGTCGGCCGCGCAGGCAAGGCATGGGATGCCCACACGATTGAACATGACGTGGGCGCGATGACCGATTGTGCCCATGGCGCCGGACTCGCTGTCGTGCAGCCGTCCTGGCTCCGCTACTTAAACAGAAAGGATTCCACCAAGTTTGCCCAATTCGCCAGGAATGTCTTTGGGATTGAACAGGGAACCTTGTCTGATTATGAGCTCGGTGAACAGGGGATTGATGCACTCAAGGAGAAGTTCAACAGCTGGGGAATGCCTGTAACTCTTCAGGATCTGAAGCTTTCAAAGGAAATGCTTCCTGTTATTGCCAGAAAAATCACACAGAATCCGGAAGGACAGGAGCTGGTTTACGAAGATGTCCTGGCCGTTCTGGAAAATTGCTGGGAATGATCGATGCATCAATCAGATAGAATGCAGGGGGCTATGAATATGAAAAAATTGAAATACGGAATAGGCCTTTGGACAGTAGGATTTACAGCGGACCGGTTTATCCCGAACGGATATCGTCCTGCCGGTACTTTTATCAGACAAATTAAAGATGTCGCAAGAATACCCGGCATTGAAGCTGTTCAGATTCATTTTCCGGATGACTTCGACGGATATACGCCAAAGGAAGTCAAGGATATCGTGAATTCCAACGGACTCGAGCTGAAAACAGTCAACATGAATCTGTTCGGTAATCCGATCTTCAAATTCGGAGCGTTTACCAATGCCGATGAGAAGATCCGCCGCCTGGCCATTGACAGCTGTATGCGCGGGATTGAGACCATCCGCGAGATCGGCGTCAGTCATCTGGAGATCTGGCCGGGTCAGGATGGCTTCGATTACAATTTCCAGAGTGATTATAATCATTTATGGGACGGCACAGTTACGGCACTTAAGGAAATTACCGGTTCGGCGCCGGATATTAAATTCTCTTATGAATACAAGCTTAAGGAACCCCGCATGTATTGCCTGGTTTCAAATGCCGGGAGGGCGCTTGCCCTCGCAAATGAAGTTGGTGCAAGTAATTTCGGTATCGCGCTTGATTACGGACATTCGCTGTTGTCCCGTGAGAACCCGGCGGAAGCACTGGACTTCCTGACACGTTCGAACAAATTGTTCAACATTCATTTCAATGATGCCTACGGTGAATTTGATGATGACATGATTTCCGGCACGGTAAGCGTATGGAAAACACTTGAGTTCATTTATCATCTGAAAAACTCCGATTACGACGGCTATGTCAATCTTGATATGTTTCCTTTCCGTGAGGATCAGGTTGAAGCAGCGGCCCTTGCCGTGCGTATGGGACAGGCTTACGAATCCCTGGCGGAGACCCTTGATATGGCAGCGATTCAGCAATATCAGCGGGAAAATAATCTGCCGGCTATTTTCGAAGTACTTCGCAAGCATGTTCTGGTTCGTTGAGACAAAAGGGGGAGATGAGCATATGAATACAACAATATTTCCGATCGGTGTCCGCCGGGACGGCTCCTATTACACTCGAATAGAGTGGGCGAGCCACACGGTAACCGACCCTTTGATCTGGGTGAATAATTTGATTGACGATGATACAGAGCGAAACGGCGGAACCTGGGGCGCCAATACTATGGGCCCGGCGGATGTGGTTCTAAGTTTTTTCGGCGAAGAACAGAGCATTTCAAAAATCAGGATTTTTCATAATGTCGGTGTACCTCACAGTGTTCTCGAGGAGTTGGCTGAAACGATAAATCTATATGCCGGTTCCGATGAAGCAGTGCGTGCACTTCGCAGTGCCGAGTCAAAAATCAGCGATGCCGCATGGGACAAATTCCTGACATGCAAGATGGAAAAACGTGAGGGATGGTTTGAATTTGTCCTTGAGAAGCCTGTAAATGCGAAATTCGTGCGTATGGAGCTCGTTAAGAACTTCGGCACCCTGCCTGACTGCCCCTGGACAGAGACAAGTGAAATCAAAATCTATCCATAAATAAATTGGCAAAGGAGTAATGAATATGATTACGAAAAGAAGGCCTAAGATCGGATTTCTGGGAATTATGCACGGTCTCTATGATGCGGATCAGCCTGAACTGCCGCTTGAACAGGAGGCGTGGGCCAGAGAAGTCGTGGCGCAGCTCAAGGATGCTGCCGACATTGATTTCCCGGGAGCCGCCAAAGATAGAAGCTTAATCGAAAAGTACGTCAAACATTTCAACGACAGTGAGTATGACGGGATTATGGTTGTCAACCTGCTTTATGGTCCCGGCATGCGCGTCGTGCAGGCCTTTAAGAACAACAGGCTTCCGGTTATGATTGCCAACATCCAGCCGCTACCGACGGTTACGCAGGACTGGGACTGGAAGAAATGCACAACCAACCAGGGAATCCATGGAATCCAGGACACCTCCAACATGCTGATGCGCCTGGGATTAAAGCCTGAAATCATTACGGATGACTGGAAATCGGATAACTTCCTCCATTTCTTTGCTGATTGGGCATCGGCTGCATTTACGGCTGCAGCCCTGAAGAAAACGCGTGTTTCCATCATCGAAAAGATGCAGGGAATGGGCGACATCATGGGTGATGAAGTTGCTTTCTACCGTGTTTTCGGGATGGAAGTCAACTATGACGGACTTGGAGAAGTCGTCAAGTGCTTTGAGACCGTAACAGATGAAGAGATTGATGCCTATGTAGAAGTAGACAGGCAGAACTTTGAGATTGACCCGTCACTGACACAGGAGAATCATCGCTATGCCGCGAAACTGCAGCTGGCTTTTGAGAAATTCTGTGAGAAGTACAGATATGATGGCTTTACGGCTAATTTTAATGTCTTTAAAGAAGATGGAAGAATCAGGCAGCTGCCTATTCTCGGCGCGAGCAATATGCTGGCAAAGGGATATGGTTATTCGGCCGAAGGCGATGTACACATTCTTGCCTGTACCGTTATGGGTCATCTTATATCGGAGAACCCGCACTTCACGGAAATGTATTCCCTTGACTACGCAAGGGATGCTGCGATGCTGAGCCACATGGGAGAGGGCAACTGGAAAGTCGCAAGAAAAGACCGCCCCATCAAGCTGATTGACCGCCCCCTGGATATCGGTGACCGGGATAATCCCCCGACTCCCGTATTCAGCGGTGAGCCCGGTGAGGCAACCATCATTTCCCTCGTCGCGATTGAGGGAGATAAATACCGGCTCGTAGCTTCTGTCGGGACCGTCCTCGATACGGCTGAAATTCCCGGCATGCTCATGAACTACACTTTCTTTGCCCCGAATACCGGAATCCGGTCGGCTATGGACGGGTGGCTTCGAAATGGAGGGACTCATCACCAGGTTATGTTTGCCGGTAATCAGATGAGAAAATTCAAAATGCTTTGTGGCGTCCTTAATATTGAATTCGTTGAAGTGTGATATGAACGGATTATTCATCTAATTGGGACGGCGTACTAAGAAAGATTCCCTCTTTTGCCATGGGGAATCTTTCTTCTGTTCGCCGCATACAAGACTTTATGTTAGTTCTTTGATAAAATAAAATCGAATCATGAGGCTCATTCAAATCCTGAGCGGATAAGGTGTGATATGTCAAATTTTGAAAAGATAAATCTCATGGTTAATATATCGAAACTCTACTATGAAGATAACTACGATCAGAGGATGATCGCCCAAAAACTCAGCCTGTCACGACCTTATGTTTCCAAGCTTTTAACCCAGGCGAAGGAGGAGGGACTTGTTACTGTCCAGGTACATGCTCCGAGTGAATATGAGACCCGCCTTGAAGCTGAAGTCCGCGTGCGGTTCGGCCTGCGGAAAGTGATTATTATTCCTGAAAGCCTAAATGCCAACGTCGTTAACCGAATGGCCTTCGAAGCCGCGAAGTATCTGAATACCATAATTAAGGACAATGACATTATCTCCGTTTCCTGGGGCAGCACACTTTACAAATTCAGCTTGAATTTAATGCCAAGATCCGACATCCGAAATGTATCCGTCGTTCAGGGCTGCGGAGGGATCAGCCAGATTTCCAAAAATATTTTTGCTGCTGAGATCCCCAAGAAAATTGCAGATGCTTTTGGCGGCATCCCATACATTCTTCCATTACCGGCTATTGTCGATAAAAAAGAGACCAGGGATATGATTATAAAAGAACGAAATATAGCGCAGATCATGGAACTGTCCAGACGGGCAAACATTGCAATTTTTACCATGGGATATTTCAGTACGGAATGTGCCCTGGCAAGAGCAGGATATCTTAATGCGTGTGAAGTTCTGCAGCTGAAGAAGAACGGTGCTGTCGGCGATATTTTTACCCGGCTGATCACTTCTGAAGGGAAAATATGTGATGCGGAGCTTGACAACAGAACCATTGCCATTGACTTCGACGACCTGAAGAAGAAAGATTATCGCATAGGGATTGCCTGTGGGCGTGAAAAGGAGAGCTGTATAAAGGGAGCACTTAAGAGCGGACTGTGCAATGTACTGATTACTGATGAAACGACAGCAGTAAAGCTTATGGGGGAATGACATCCGCAGAAGCTCTTAACAAATCAACGGGGTAAAGCCATGTCCGGGTTTCGCAGACTTGTTATGCTTTATCATAATGCGAGTATTAAGAACAAGCTCATGGTTGGATTCATCAGCGTGAGTTTGTTTTTGGTGCTTCTGATTGGCTTTATTACGAATTACTTTTTTTCGTATGCTATCGAAGAATCTGCGAGTGAATCCGCGCTGCAGGCAATCAGGCAGGCGAATTCTACCGTGGATAACTATATCCAAAATGCCGAAAATGTCATGGGTGTATTATCCAATAACCGTCAGGTACGCAGCACTTTACAGACATCCGATACGGGGACGGAGGAGGATACAGATTTACTTCGTGTTTCGACCGGAAATTATCTGGCTTCCATTGTTGAAAGTTTTCCCTATTTCAAGGGAATCGCCCTGATCAGCAGTGATGGCAGAATTATCAGTAATGAGATGTATCCGAGTCTGACAGCTTCGTTAACAAATGAAAATTGGTATATTGTAAGTGCGGCACACCCGAATACGGTAATTATTAAACCTATGCCGACGGACCGGAATCTGACATATTACAATCCGGTAAGTGCTGACGAGATCATTTCAATGACAATGTCCATATCCGATCCTTCAACGGGAAGCATAATCGGCGTCATTATTATTGATCTCGATATTAATTTGCTGGAAGAAACATTAAAAAACACCAAAGTCGGTAAAAATGGTTTTATTTTTATTGTAGACCAGGACGGAGAAAGCCTCTATACACCTGTTAACAGGGTTGTTTACCGGATAAAGCCGGAGTGGTTCAAAGAGAACGATATCAGTATCATCAACAAACGTATTACGGGTGAAGACTACCAGCTGATTTACTCCAGATCCGAATACACCGGATGGAAAACAGTAGGCGTCTTTTCCCTGAATGAGACATTGCAGCAGGTTGTGAACTTCCGTTACATATTAGGAATCGTGCTGGTTATTGCACTCCTCATTACAGGTATGTTCAGCGCAGTATTTTCAACAGGCCTGGCAAAGCCTATCCGAAAGCTGCGGGGTCTGATGAATCAGGCGGAACACGGTGATTTTACCGTGCATTTCGATACACGTTATGTAGATGATGTAGGACAGCTCGGCAACAGCTTCAACGCAATGATCGATGAGATCCGTCATCTGGTTAATCTGATATACCAGCAGCAGCAGCAAAAAAGGTCTGCAGAACTTACTGCCCTGCAGGCTCAGATCAAACCGCACTTTCTTTACAATACATTTGATACGATCCACTGGATGGCCAAACGACAGGGTGCAAAGGATATCGAGCAAATCATTTCCGCCCTGACCAAACTCTATCGAATCGGGCTGAGCAAAGGTAATGAAGTGATAACTGTCGCCGAAGAAATCGAACATGTGCGGAATTACCTGATCATCCAGAGTATCCGTTATATGGATATCCTGGAGTATGAGATAATCTTTTCAAAAGACCTGGAAGGCCTTTTTGTTCAAAAATTGATTCTCCAGCCTATCGTCGAAAACGCCATTTATCATGGCATCAAGAACAGGCTTGAACCGGGGAAAATTATTCTGCGGGCATTTGTGGAAGATGAAAAATTAGTTTTTGAAATTGAAGATGACGGACCGGGTATCTCTGCTGTTCGCCTCGAAGAAATTATGAATCAGATTCAGTCAGAGGAAAATCAGGATATTGGCTATGGGCTCTATAACGTAAATAAAAGAATTGTCCTGATGCACGGAAAAGGATTCGGAGTATCCATCGACAGCATACAGGGTACAGGCACGACAGTGATAATTCGTTATCCTTTGATGTATACAAGGAGGGACATTGACAATGTATAAGGTGTTGATTGCCGATGATGAAATGATTATCCGCACAGAACTCGAAAAAGCTTTCGACTGGAATTCATATGGCATGGAAGTTGTTGGTCTGGCAAAAAACGGATTGGAAGCCATAACAATGGTTGAAACCTTAAAACCGGATATTTGTCTGCTGGATATTAATATGCCCATTTTCAATGGTCTTGAACTGATTCAGAAAATTATCGATACAAATAAAGATATCATCAATGTCATAATCAGCGGGTATGATGAATTTCAGTATGCCCAAAGAGCCGTTCAGCTGGGCGTATATGAGTATGTGCTCAAACCGATCGAAGAAGATTTATTTATCAAGATGCTTATGAAGATTAAAACAGAGCTTGACCAGAATGAACAAAGCCGGCACGAAGTGCTGCTTTCCAGCTCGATGATGGAGGAAAGTAAAGAGCAGCTGCAAAACGAGTTTTTGACGCGTTGGATTTACGGTGAAAAAACACAGCAGGGAATCCGTCAGGGTCTTGATTATTTCGGCATAACGGTCCCGCCCCACGTGGGTCTGCTCCTCATCAAGCTCAATATACCCATAGGGATTATTGAAAATGAGAAAGCGAAGTCAAAGCAAATCATTGAATGCAGAAAAGTCCTGGCCGGCTATCTGAATAAAGGACAAGTTTTCGCCTGTGTCGAAATAAATGCAGACAGTGTACTGCTTTTTGTTCAGATGAATGATGTTGTTGTCTGGAACAACCTCGGCAGAAAGATAGAGCAGCAGCTGTCGGCGAGTGCAGGCTTACAGGTGAAGACATTCACAAGTGTGGCTGCGGATGGTGTAAACGGCGTTCCTTCAGCGTTTAAAGCAATTGAACAGCAGCTCAGGACAGATTCCGGCTATCTGCCGATGGTCAAAAAAATCAAGCATTATGTCGAGAAGAACTATGAAGATTCACAGCTGCGGCTTCAAAATTTTGCGGACGAAAATAAGATCAGCATCAGTTATTTAAGCAAGATCTTTAAGCAGGAGACAGGTGTGGCGTTTATTGATTACCTGATCAAGTTCAGAATCATGAAATCTTTGGAATTACTGGAACAGTCATCTTTGAAAATCAGTAATATTTCGGAAATGGTTGGATACAGCAGCCAGCATTATTATTGCGAGGCTTTCAAAAAAGTCATGGGCATGCCTCCGACTGAATACAGAAAAAGAGGAAACCTCAAAAACTGAAGGTGATAGAGATGGCAGGAAAAAATAGACGGGCTGTTTCCAGTATGTTGGCGATTATGCTCATAATCGTCCTTTTAAGTGCAGGCTTTTTCACGGCTTCCTGTTCCTCTGAAGATGAAGGAGTGAAAACGTTAATAGGGTTGTCTCAGCCTAATCTATCGGATAATCTGCAGTTATGCATCAAGACGGAGATTCAGAACCGGTGCGAAGCGTATGAAAATGTCAGATGCATCAGTTATGATGCAGGATTCAATTATTCAAATCAGTCGGAGGATATTTTGCGTCTTCTGCAATTAGGCATTGATGCACTGGTTGTTGTTACTGTTGAACCTGATCTGATTGCAGATGCCATTACGCAGGCATTTGATGCCGGTATTCCTGTCATTATTATCGGTTATGCACCTTCAAACGGAAAATATACGACTCGTGTATACACCGACAATGTAAAAGTAGGCAGGCAGGCAGGGGATTACGTCAGATTGCTTGCAGGTGACGATGAAATTGTGATGCTGGAGATCCTGGGCGATCCTGAATCAATGGTCAGCATAGACCTGAAGCAGGGATTTAAGCAGGCGATACAGGATAAGGAAAATATTCACAATGAATATGTCATGACAGGGTATTGGTCTCAGGACAAAACGCTTGAGCGGATGACTGAAAGTGACTTCAAGAGCAAAGCACCCCCGATAGATCTGATTTTTGCACAAAATGATTCGATGGCAATCGGCGCATCACTTGGGATTCTTGATTTTGGCCGGGAAATTACCATCATTGGCGTTGGCGGCTACCCGGTTAAAAACAGTGATCTGGAGGCTCTTAAAAACGGGCAGATTGATGCGACATTCTCGGTTCCGACAGGCGGAAATGAAGCTGTTGATACAGTCATTAAGCTTTTGGACGGGGAAGTCGCTCCCCGGCAGATAGAGCTCACAGCCGTCTTGGTTAACAGCAGCAACATAAATCAGTTCAACACAGATGAGGTGCCGGCCGATGATAAAGACTAGATTCTGGATTCTGTTTTTATTTCTCATTCTCCTGCTGACGGTATCCTGCCGGCAGGCACCGCTCTCCACTTCAGATCCCATTGAGTCGCTGCCAAATGTAAGCAGTGACAGTACAGAGGAATCGATATTGACAACACCCCCGGCCGTCCGGAAATTCAGAGTCGGAATTTCGCTTCAGGACGAGTCGCCTTTTGTCATGCGCGTGAGCGAAAAACTGCAGAGTATTATTAAGGAGCAGGCTCCTGATGTCGAGCTTGTCATTTATAACGGTGAAACGAATCCGCTTATGCAGGTCGCCCATGTGGAATCCTTTATTTCTGCGGGCTTTGACTTGATTTTGATGGATCCGATCTCCTTTGAAGAATGTAAGCCTGCCGTTTTGATTGCAAATGAGGCCGATATTCCCATAATCACGTTTATCACACAGGTTTCCAATCAGGCTGACTGTCTGAGCTTTGTGGGTTCGAGTCACATTGAATCCGGAATACTGGAAGCAGAGATGGTAGTCGACGCATTAGGCGGCAAAGGCCGTGTCGTGATTCTGGAAGGCGTCATGGGAATCTCCGCGCAGAAAGAGCGGTATGAAGGCTACAGGAAAGTATTTGATGAATACCCCGGTATTACAATTGTCGCAATCCAGACCGCGGCGTGGCAGCGGGCAGAGGCGGAAGCGATTGTCGCTAATTGGATAGACAGCGGAAAAGAATTTGAAGTGGTTGTATCAGAGAATGACAATATGGCAATGGGCGCTATCGCAGCAATTGAAAAAGCCGGACTTGAGAATGAAATTGATGTTTTCGGTGTAGACGGAGATCTCGATGCTCTGCAGGCCGTTAAGGACGGGCGCTTAGCCGGTACGATATATCAGGATGCCGTTAAACAGGCAGAAACACTTTATGAATGCATCCGCAGCCTCAAATCATCTAAAGAAATTAAAGACAGCTATCTTATTCCGTTTGAACCGGTCACGCCTGAAAATGCGGAGGACTTCCTTTCGCGCTATAAATAAGAAATAGGTTTTGGATATAGAGAAACCGGCATAGAGAAGACCAATTAAAAGAAACCACGAGAGCCGCAGCTTTGGCTCTCGTGGTTTTTTGGTCAAAATTACTTAAATCAGCACAACAGACAATGTCGACGTACATAGAACAAGCAATTAAAATATAAACAAATGATATTCGTTATTTGACTTTTGTATACTGAATTTCAAGGGCGTATTACGATTCATTTATTGGCAGCTCTGTCTATACTTAGATTTTTCGGGAAGGCGGCAAGAGGAATATGGAGAAAAAATACATATTGGCAATCGACCAGGGGACTACCGGTACGCGGGTCATTCTCTTTAACCATGAAGGTCTCGTACATTCCATGGCTTACCGTGAGATCCATCAAATATACCCCCAGCCCGGCTGGGTCGAACAAAATGCAATGGAATATTGGGATACTACAGTCGACTGCAGTCTGGAAGCAATGGAGAAAGGCAATGTTCAGCCGTTTGAAATCGCAGCAATCGGCATTACGTGCCAGCGTGAAACCACAGTCATATGGGATAAGGAGACCGGGATCCCTGTTTACAATGCCATCAGCTGGTCGAGCCGGCAGACGGCCGGGGTCTGTGAAGACCTGAAGGAACGCGGTTTTGGCCCGATGGTCAGGGAAAAGACCGGACTTCTGATTGATGCCTATTTTTCAGGGACAAAAATCAAATGGATTATCGACAATATTGAGGGTGTCAGGGAAAAAATTGAACAGGGAAGAATCTGTTTTGGCAATATAGACAGTTGGCTTATCTGGAAATTGAGCGGAGGGGCCTGCCATGTGGAGGATTATTCAAATGCCTCCAGAACACTTCTGCTAAACATTCATACCCTGGATTGGGATGACGAGCTGCTGGCTGCCCTTTCTGTCCCCAAATCGATTCTGCCAAAGCTGGTTCCTTCCAGCGGGATTATGGCCCATACCGACAAAACGGGGTTTTTCGGCACGGAAGTTCCGATCTCAGGTGACGCAGGAGATCAGCATGCATCTACATTCGGGCAAACCTGCTTTAAGCCCGGTATGGCCAAAAATACATATGGAACAGCTCTTGCGCTGATGATGAATATCGGAGAAAAACCGGTTCTCTCGACACACGGCCTGACGACTGATCTCTTGTGGAGAATGAACCAAAAGACAGAATATTCACTTGAAGGCGTTGTCTTTACGGGAGGCGCAAGCATACAGTGGCTTCGTGACGGACTGCGGATTATTCAGCATTCCGGACAGGCTGATGAATTTGCTTCCCGGGTATCCGACACCGGAGGGGTATACCTTGTACCGGCATTTACCGGCTTATGTGCACCTTATTGGGATATGTACGCACGCGGGCTGCTCATCGGGATCACACGCGGAACATCAGCAGAGCATATCTGCAGAAGTGCGCTTGAATCAATGGCCTATCAGACTCGTGATGTAATTGATTCAATGTCCCTGGACAGCGGAGTATCCGCAAAATCCCTGCGGGTTGACGGCGGCGCGACGAAAAGTGATTTTCTCCTGCAGTTTCAGGCAGACGTACTTGGAATACCCGTCGAGCTGCCCGCAGTGACGGAAATGGCCGGACTTGGCGCCGCATATCTGGCAGGTCTGGGTGTCGGATTCTGGAAAAGCAAAGAAGAGCTCGAGAAGCACTGGAAAGTTCAGCGCATATTCGAACCCAAAATGACTGTCGATGAACAGGAAACAAAATATGCCGGCTGGAAAAAAGCTGTTGCACGTTCCTTAAACTGGGCCAATTAACGATACGAAATGGAGACTGCAAAATGAGAATAACCGCACAGCCACTTACCCACAGAAGTTTTCTGCCGTACGGAAGGATTATCAGCGGCGGACTCGGCCTGCCAATAGCTGATACGGAAGAGATCACATATTGGGGCAAGGTAGCTCAGGTTACTATGTCTGAGAGATTAAGTACGGGAATTATGCTCGCGCACGACCGTGATCATGTCATCACACAGATGGAGCGTCATATAAATACTTCTGAAATACTCATTGCGATTGAGGGCGATTCCGTGATTTGTTTTGCTGCACCTTCAGGCACCGAAGACCAGATCGAAGGTATCGCTGCATTTAAAGTCAAAAAAGGGGATGCAATCGCCATGTTCGAAGGGACATGGCATTGGGCGGCATTCCCCTGTCAGACAAGCAGCTCCAAATTCATTGTGATATTTGCCAACGGAACAGAAACAGCTGACCTTGAGACCAGAGAAACACCGGAAATTGTTGTGGTTGATTTTTAATTATTTTTAGCCTTCCAAATTGAATAATATACACATGCAAGAGAGTCTGTTTCCTGAGGGAAGCGGGCTCTCTTAGCTTCGTCGAAGCTGGAAATGACCTGTTTTCGGGCATTTCTGTCTGGAGAGCGTAATTTTTCGAGGAGGGAATTTTAATAGATAACATTATTATAAGATGCAATTCATTGTGCTATTATGTCTAATTCCATAAAAAAAGTAACATTTGTTCCTCTGTTTTTGTGGAAATTGAAGGAAAGAAACGAGTTTTACCCCAAAATTCTGTTGACAGCACTTCTGGCTGGTGCTAATATAACTAAAAAAGGAACAAATATTACAAGCTGAGGAACAAAAGTATTCAAACGGTTGTGAAATAGAAAATGCCCTCAGAAAGGAAATGTACAAATGGAGCATAGTGATGCAGGTAACATTATTGAATTTATTAATGTAAGCAAAACTTTTCCTGGTGTAAAGGCGTTGAGAAATGTATCTTTTTCTATTAAAAAAGGTGAAGTACATGCCTTAGTCGGAGAAAACGGAGCTGGAAAATCAACTTTAATAAAAATATTGACAGGTGCTCATACTCCCGATGACGGCTCAAGCATTGTTATTAACGGCGAAGCAAACTCAAGCCTGACTCCCATTACTGCCGCCAGAAAAGGTGTTGCGGTAACGTATCAGGATTTTGCACTTTTCCCTAACCTTAGTGTTGCGGAAAATATTGCGATCAGCGGAGAAATAGAAGCCGGCAAGAAAGCTGTCGACTGGAAGTCACTTAAGAAAATTGCTGCTGATGCAATCAAGAAGATCGGTGTGGATATTGATGTAAATGCAAAGCTCGGCTCGCTGTCAACGGCTAAACAACAGCTTGTTGCTATTGCACGTGCCCTGGTATACGACGCCAAAATTCTGATACTCGATGAACCAACCGCTTCTCTTTCAAGTTCTGAGGTTGAACATCTGTTCAAAATAATCAAAGACTTAAAAGAAAAGGGTATTGCCATCCTGTTTATCAGTCATAAATTTGATGAGATTTATGCGATTTCTGATCGTATCACAATCATGCGCGACGGTCAGTACATGGGCACCTTCAACGCATCTGAGATCGACACGCAGAAAGTAATTTCTCTCATGGTTGGCAGAAATGTCGAATTTGAGCGCAGAAAGGTATACATAGACACCGAAGAACTTCTTTTGGAAGTAAAGGGTCTTTCGAAAGCAGGTAACTACAAGGATATCAATTTTAAACTTAATAAGGGTGAAATTCTTGGAATAACCGGACTTGTCGGCGCAGGCCGAACCGAAATGTGCCAGTCAATCTTTGGAATAACGCAGCCTGATTCCGGCGAAATATTCCTGGACGGCAAGAAAATCGAAGTTCCCAATACATCAAAAGCCTTAGAATACGGAATTGCTTTTGTTCCGGAAAGCAGACAGGTTCAGGGACTTGTGTTAGATAAGAACGTTGAAGACAATATTACACTTCTTCTGTTACACAAGCTTCTCGGCAAGCTAAGCCTTATTAATACTAAGAGCAAGCAGGAAAAAGCTGTTGAATTAATCAAATTGCTTAATGTAAAGCCGGCTTATCCTCATATACAAGTTTCTAAGTTGTCAGGCGGCAACCAGCAGCGCGTTGTTCTGGCAAAATGGATAGCTACCAATCCCAAGCTTCTGATCATTGATGAGCCAACAAACGGAGTCGATGTCGGTGCAAAACAGGAGATCCATGAGATCATCCATGGCTTAGCACAGCAGGGTATGGGAATTATTATGATCTCTTCTGAACTGCCTGAGATACTTGCCATGTCTAACCGAATCCTGGTCATGAGAAAAGGCCGTATAGCATGTGAATTTTCCGGAGATGATGTAACACAGGAACAGATAATGAATAAGGCTATTCTATAAAAATTTCGATAATAATCGAAGGAATTGAGGATGAGATTGACAATGAAGCGTTTGTTAGCAAAAAAAGAATTAACGATTACACTGATGCTTGTCATTATTATGGTAGTAATCTCCATCGTAAATCCTGTGTTTTTACGCCTGGATAATATTATGGATATTTTAAGGAGTAACTGCGTCCTTGGAATTCTGGCCTGCGGCATGCTCCTTGTTATCCTGACGGGCGGTATCGACGTATCTGTCGGAGCAGTCATTTCAGCAAGCAGCTGTATAGTAGGAACTTTTCTGATAAATATTACAGGCAACATCGTCCTTTCAATCGTAGTTGGTGTTTTATCCGGCGCTGCCATGGGTCTGCTCAACGGTCTGCTGGTTGCCAAGCTTGAGATAGCACCGATTGTCATTACCCTTGGCACACTCAGTATTATCAACGGTATCGTAAAATACACAACAAACGGAACCTGGATAACGAATATCCCGAAGAACTTCATTAACTTTGGTCAGATATCATTCTTTGCCATTCCTGTTGCAGGTGTTAAGAAACTTGTCGGAATACCGGTTCAGGTTGTCTTTCTCGCTATTATCGTTCTCATTACATGGCTGATCCTGAAATATACCATGTTCGGAAGAAGCGTATACGCAATCGGCGGCAACAGAATTTCCGCTGAACGAATCGGCTACAACGTAAAGAGAACCGAGATACTCATCTATACATATCTTGGCGCACTGGCCGGTGTCGCATCTGTCGTCCACACTTCCATTTACAGACAGGTTGACCCCAATTCATTCACAGGCTATGAGATTCAGGTTATTGCCGCAGTTGTTATCGGCGGTGCCAGCAGCACAGGAGGATACGGATCTGTTCTCGGCGTCATGTTAGGCTGCGCTCTGATGTCAGTACTTAATAATGGTCTGATACTGATGAGAATTCCGACATTCTGGCAAAAAATCGTCTTTGGTCTGATTATTCTTCTTGCGGTCAGCTTCGAAGCCATAAACAAGCAGAGACTTGAGAAAAAGAGTGTTCGTGTTGATGTTGAATAATTGAATATTTGAAGGGGACATGAAAAAATATGAAAGAATTAGCAAGAAAATATCCCAACGAAACAATTCTAGTCATAGTATTGATAGCTGTTACGGTGATCATGTCAGTTATTTCGCCGGATAAATTTTTAACAGCGAATAATATTCAGTCCATGGCGTTTCAGCTCCCGGAATTCGGAATACTCGCGCTTTCCATGATGCTTGTTATCCTTACCGGCGGTATAAATCTATCACTGACTTACATGGCCTCGCTGTCAGGTATAACCATTGCTCTGGTTATGAGCAAGATGTTTGCCGCCGGGACCAGTGCCGGTGTCAGCATCGGGGTTGCGATAGCTGCCGGATTTGTAGTTGTAATCCTTTGCGGACTTATAAACAGTTTGTTTATTGCACAGCTTGGCGTGTCTTCCATCCTTGCCACATTAGGAACCATGATGCTCTTTCAGGGTATCGGTTTGAATGTCACTGAAGGAAGAGCTATTTCAGGCTTCCCGACCGAGTTCAGTGTTGTCGGGAACGGATTCTTGGGTGTCATCCCGATTCCAATGATTATCTTTGCAGTCATTGCCTTCATTTGCTGGGTCATGATTGAAAGAACCCCCTGGGGTGTGCATGTATTCATGACAGGAAGCAATGACATCGCTACCAATTTTTCAGGCATCAGCGTAAAAAAGACCCTGATTAAGGTATATGTTATCAGCGCAGTCCTTGCATTCTTCTCCGTCCTGATTATGACATCACGTTATAACTCGATGAAAGTTGACTATGGTTCTTCCTATCTCTTACAGAGCATTCTGGCAGTTGTTCTGGGCGGCACAAGAATGAGCGGCGGTTATGGAAAGGTTGTCGGTACAGTTACTGCCGTAATCACCCTGCAAATCGTATCCAGCGGCCTGAATATTTTTGGCCTGAACCGATTCTTTATCGACGTCATCATGGGAACTCTGTTGATTCTTGTCCTTGCTACTAATTTCGTTCTTTCTCGCATGAGCAAGAAAATTAAGGCACCCAAAGTTCAGTCAGCCTGAATAAGTCTGTTCAGCTAATCACCGACACGGATCATTCATTCATCACGTATCTGATAACTGCACCTTGAAAACTTCATATTATCACACACACAAAGCATATTTTCAATGAATGTACTATTGCAAACAACGTGTTCATGACGTATTGAATATTCGTTGTAAGGTAAAATGCGCGGGGAAATGTAATCGTGCAAATGCTTATGAAAAAAAATCATGGAGGGTACATATGAAAAAAACTTTTATTGTGTTCTTATCATTGATAATGGCAACGTCCATGGTCTTAACAGGCTGCTCCGGGGCAACTACTGCCACAACCGCAGCCACTACCGCAGCAGCTGCAACAACTACTGCCGGAGACGCAACCACAGCCACAACAGCAGCTACAGGCGAGACAGTCAAAGTTGTTGTTATGCCTAAGCTGATTGGTATTCCTTACTTCAACGCATCAGAAGCCGGCGCAAAACAGTGCGCAGCTGACATGGGATTTGAAGTAATTTATGCCGGACCTACTGAAGCTGATGCTACACAGCAGTTTAAGATGGTTGAAGATTATATCACACAGGGCGTTGACGCTATCTGCGTTGCACCCAATGACCCGGCCGGTCTGACACCCGCTTTACAGAAGGCAAAGGATGCAGGAATTACAGTTATTGACTGGGATACACCTGCTGACAAAGCTGTTGTAGATTATTCCATTCACCAGATTGACGATAAGCTTCTTGGAGAGCACATGTTTAAGGTTCTCTTTGAGCAGATCGGAAAAACAGAAGGCACATATGCAATCCTTACCGGTGGTCTTGAAGCTGCTAACCTTAACGCCTGGATTGATCAGGGTCTCTTATGGGCCGCTGAAAATTATCCCGACATGAAGCTGGTTACAGATAAAATTCCTACAAATGAAAAGCAGCAGGAAGCCTATTCCAAGACACTTGAACTTCTCAAGGCATATCCTGATCTTGATGGAATCATGTGCATGAGCACACCGACACCTATCGGCTGTGGCCAGGCCATCCAGGAACTCGGTCTACAGGATGATATCGTTGTAGTCGGGCATGCTATGCCTCAGGATGCAAAAGATTACCTTAAAGATGGTTCAATTGATGTCGGTATTCTCTGGGACGTTTACAAGCTTGGCTATTTAACAGCCTATATCGCTTACCAGCAGGTCCTTGGACAGCCGATCACTGACGGCATGGACGTTCCGAACGTTGGCGTGATTACACTGCAGGACGACGGAAAGACAATTATCATGGGCGAACCTCTTGATATAACAGCTGAGAATGTAGATTCTCTTAAATTCTAATTTACACAACATAAAACAAGTTTGGTATTTGTGAGTGCGTTTTTAAGGGTTGCTGCATCTTAAAACGAAGTATGTCCTTTGTGTGTGTGATAATGTGAAGTTTTCAAACCGGTGAATTATTTGGTGTCCCTTCAATACTCATGACATATTGTCAGATTGTTATTGTATAGAATACGTTTGTAAAGAATTTATTATAAACAAATTATATATGAGCGGATGAAGGGGAAGTATGTCTAAATACGAAAAGATAAACCTAATGATCAACATAGCCAAATTATATTATGAAGACAATTATAATCAGAATATGATTGCCGAGAAGCTTGATCTCTCCCGCCCTTATGTTTCCAGACTATTAAATATGGCAAAAGAGGCGGGCCTGGTAACGGTTGAGGTGCATGTTCCCCAGGACTATGAAAGCCACCTGGAATCACAGGTCAGGGAGCGGTTCGGACTTTTGAAGGCAATCATTGTACCGTTGAGCATCAACAGCAATATCATCAACAGGATCGGCGTTGAGGCTGCCAAGTATCTTAATTCCATCATAAAATCAAACGATATTATTTCTGTCTGCTGGGGCAGCACGCTTTATGAATTCAGCTCGAATTTAATTCCGAGATCTGATCTCAAAAACATTACGGTTGTTCAGGGAAGCGGCGGTATCAGCGAGATTTCTAAAAATATTTTTGCGAGTGAAATTCCGACGAATCTCGCTGAAGCCTATAACGGTGTCCCGTATATTCTTCCGTTGCCTGCTATCGTAGAAAAAAAAGCAACAAGAGATATTCTGATGAGGGAACGCAGTATTTCACACATCATGGAGCTTTCGGAAAATGCGAATATTGCCATATTCACAATGGGATATTTCAGCCCGGAGTGCGCGTTGGCAAGAGCCGGTTATATTAGCGAGGTTGAAGTGAGGGCTCTACAGGAAAAAGGCGCAGTCGGTGATGTTTTTACCCATATTATTGATTCGGACGGAGAAATTTGCGACAGCGACCTGGATAGCCGGACGATTGCCTTAAGCCTGAA
>DIEQ01000024.1 GCA_002418705.1 Mageeibacillus sp. UBA5770
TTTTATGGTTCATGGGGTTATCAGGTTACTGGATTTTTTGCTCCTACTTCAAGGTACGGAAATCCTCAGGATTTTATGTATTTTATAGATTATCTTCATCAGAACGATATAGGAGTCATTCTTGACCGGGTTCCATCTCATTTTCCTGATGATCCTCACGGCTTATATCTTTTTGACGGGACACATCTCTATGAGCATGCTGATAAAAAACTTGGGTATCATCCTGACTGGAAAAGCCAGATTTTTAATTATGGTCGATATGAAGTCCGTCAATTTTTAATAAATAATGCATTATTCTGGCTTGATAAATATCATATAGACGGGATAAGGATAGATGCAGTCGCTTCGATGTTGTATCTTGATTATTCGAGAAAAGAAGGACAGTGGATACCAAACAAATTCGGTGGCAGGGAAAATCTGGAAGCTATCGAGTTTATAAAACAGCTTAATAGTGAAATTTATAAGAATTTTCCTGATGTACAGACGATAGCAGAAGAGTCAACAGCATGGCCGATGGTTACAAAACCTGTGGATGCTGGCGGCCTTGGATTCGGCATGAAGTGGAATATGGGATGGATGCATGATACGTTAGATTACATGGAGACAGATTATTACGCACGCATATGGCATCATGAGCAGTTCTGTTTTTCCATGATGTATGCATTCTCCGAGAACTTTATCCTTTGCCTTTCCCATGATGAAGTCGTACACGGCAAGAGGAGTCTTCTTGATAAGATGCCGGGGGATACGTGGCGTAAGTTTGCATCTTTCCGTACGCTTATTCTCTATATGCTCGCGCATCCGGGAAGCAAGCTGACTTTCATGGGATCTGAATTCGGGCAATACATTGAATGGCGGTTTTATGAGCAGCTGGAATGGTTTATGCTCAAGTATGAATCTCACAGACTACTTAAAGATTTTATTGCCCAGGCTAATCTCTTCTACCTGAACAATAAGGCCATGTGGATCAATGACCGTTCCTGGGACGGCTTTGAGTGGCTCGATACGACTGACCGTGACAACAGCGTATTCCTTTTCCAGAGGAAGGGTGAGACAATAAACGAAAAAATAATTGTCGCGCTGAATATGGTACCCGTACCGCTTGAAAAGTATCGCATACCGGTTGATGAAGCCGGCAAATATCATATAACACTTAATACGGACGAGATGAAATATGGCGGCAGCGGATATCCGACCGGCGCGCAGGGAGAGGAGGTATTTGTAACTCAGGAAGGACAATGGAAGGGCAGACCCTACTATATTGAAGTATGCCTGCCGCCTTTAAGCGGTATGTATATTGAGAAAATCTTTGAGATTGAACAGGATTCTGAAATCGTCCCGGAGAAGGAACCGGATAAGGATTCTAAAAAGATCCTGAAGAAGGAACCGGATAAGGAACTGGAAAAGGACTTGGATAAGGAACTTGATCAGGAAGAAAAAGACTGATAATTTTAATAATTGGAGGGTGTAGATATGGCAAAAGCTGACGTTGTCGCAATGATTCTGGCCGGAGGACAGGGAGCTCGCCTTGGTGTGCTGACGAAGTATATCGCGAAGCCTGCAGTACCGTTTGGAAGCAGATACCGCATTATAGATTTTCCATTGTCCAATTGTGCTAATTCCGGAATAGAAACGGTTGGCGTACTGTCACAGTACCAGCCGCTGGCGCTTAATACGTATGTTGGTAACGGCCATCCGTGGGATCTTGACAGGAATAACGGCGGTGCATATATTTTGCCGCCTTATCAGCGGTCTGGCAGAAGTGACTGGTATAAGGGCACGGCAAATGCAATATATCAGAATAAGGATTTTATTGATGACTGTGACCCGAAGTATGTACTCATTCTATCGGGTGATCATATTTATAAAATGAATTATGAACGTATGCTTCGCGACCATATCAAGACAAAGGCTGACGCTACACTTGCCGTTCTTGAGGTACCGTGGGAAGAAGCCCCGCGATTCGGCATCCTGAATACCGGAGCTGATGATATTATCACTGAATTCGTTGAGAAGCCCAAGAAACCGGAGAGCAACCTTGCATCCATGGGCGTCTACATTTTCACTTGGGATGTACTTCGCAAGGCACTTATAGAAGATGAAGAAATTCCAGAATCCAATAATGATTTCGGAAGCAACATTGTTCCTATGCTTCTTAAGCAGGGTAAGAAATTGTGTGCCTACCGTTTTTCAGGATACTGGAAAGATGTCGGTACGATTTCCAGCTTGTGGGAAGCCAACATGGATATTCTCGACAGGCCGGAAGAAATCAATCTTATGGATCGTTCATGGCGTATCTACAGCCGGAATCCCGTCAAGCCTTCTCAGTATATTGCTGAAGGCGCAGTTGTAAAGAATTCCGCGCTTACTGATGGCTGCCAGATTTACGGTAATGTCGAGCATTCCGTACTTTCGAACTCCGTCACTGTTGAGAAAGGTGCAATTGTAAGGGATTCAGTCCTTATGCCCGGTGTAAAAATATGCGCAGGAGCATTCATCGACAAATGCATAATCGGATTTAACACGATCATAGGGGAGGGTGTCAGGGCAGGTGCCTCTGTTGCCGGAGAAAGTCCATATCTGAATACCAAGATCTGCACGGACGGCATTGTAGTAATTGAGCGCGGCCTTAAGATCAAAGCCAACGCAATTATACCTGCAAACAGTCAGATTGACTGCGATATCCAGGTCGATCCTGATCAGAATGTTATCGAAGAAATCTTTCGTGTCCGATAATTAATAAGAAGCGGAGGGGTTTACGCATGTTTATTGATGCAATGGGGCTGATACTGGCTGACAATAATAAGATCTCACTTGGAGAAATTTCAAAACCGAGGGCTCTTGCTGCCGTACCTTTTGGAGGACGTTATCGTATTATCGATTACGGACTCTCGAACATGGTCAATTCAGGTGTCAAGAGCGTTGGGATTTTAACTCTCAATAAATACAAATCATTGATGGATCATTTGGGTACAGGGGCATCATGGGATCTGGACCGTAAGAATTTCGGCCTTCATATCCTCCCGCCGTATGTCAACTCAGAGTCAATGGGTATGGAAGATGCTGAAGAACTGGTCGGACTTATTGATTTTGTCCGTTCCAACCGGAGCACATATGTATTTATTTCCAACAGCAACATGATACTCAACACTACATTCAATGAATTTCTTGAAAAACATGAGCAGTCCGGCGCTGACATTTCCGTCATGTATAACCGCGATGGCATCAAGTTCGGCATACCAAACTATATTTTTGATGTTGACCGCAAGGGGTATGTCAAGGATATGCTCCAGAATCCTGAAAAGTCTGCTTCGAACCGCTGCAGTCTTGGAATCATTGTCTTAAAAAGAGATCTTTTGATAGACCTGCTTTCAGAAATGATAGCAAGGGGAGAGCGTAACTTCGGTGTGCATTCCCTGGTTAAGAAGTATGATACTCTCCGTGTGCGTGCTCATGAATACAAAGGACTGGTCTTAAGAATCAACAATGTTCAGGGATACTTCAATTCTTCCATGATGCTGCTTGATGATCAGATAAGAGCCGACCTTTTCTGGAACGGCATGCCGATATACACGAAAGTAAAAGACGAAGCACCGACTCTGTACTTTGAGAATTCCAAGGTCAGCAACGCCATTATTTCAGATGGCTGCAGGATTATGGGAACTGTTCAGAATTCGATGCTGTTCCGCGGTGTCACGGTATCCAGAAACAGTACCATTAAGAATTGCGTTATCATGCAGGATGTTCATATTTCTGAAAATTGTGAACTCGAGAACGTAATTCTTGACAAAAATGCTGTTATTCGCCCCGGCATCAAACTTGTCGGGCACAGAGACTATCCTGTAGTAATTGGTAAGGGGGCCATTGTATGAATCCAATTAAAGTTCTTTTTGTATCTTCCGAGGTTGCGCCGTTCATTAAGGTCGGCGGCCTGGCTGATGTGGTCGGGGCACTTCCGCGCACCCTGGCAAACCAGGGCTGCGATGCAAGAGTAATCCTTCCGCTTTATAAGAAGATCAAACAGAACCAGGCAGCCAATCTTCACTTCATGGGCTGGAAAATGGTTAAGATGGGCTGGCGGTCCCTTTATGCTGGATTATATTCACTGCAGCTTGACGGAGTTACATATTATTTTATTGATAATGAGTACTATTTTAATTATGACCAGGTCTATCTGGAGTACACGTTTGACATTGAAAGATACTGTTTCTTCCAGAGAGCTGTGCTGGAATTCTTAGGTGATTTCATGCAGTTTGAGCCTGATATCCTTCACTGCAATGACTGGCAGACAGGAATGATGCCGCTTCTTTTGGAAGCTCACTACAAGGCTTTCGGGATTCATGTCAACATGAAGACGGTATATACGATTCATAATTTAAAGTACCAGGGAATTCACGGACTTGAAACCATCAAGGATCTTCTTGATCTTCCGGACCGTTTCTTTACCGAGGAACTGACACTGAAGGAAGGTGCCGTGAACTTCATGAAGGCCGGCATAGTCTATTCCAACTCCGTGACTACCGTTTCACAGACTTATGCATATGAAATTATGACTGAGTACTATGGTGAAGGCCTCAACGCAACCCTTCAGAGATATGCGTATAAGGTCAGCGGGATTCTAAACGGCATCGATGATAAGGAATACAATCCTTCGCTCGATAAGTATCTTCCAAGTACATTCTCTTATCCTGACTATGCCGATGGCAAAGCAAAATGCAAAGAAGCCATTCAGCGCAAGCTTGGCCTTGCAGTCAATCCCGGCGCACCGCTCTGTATCATGATTTCGAGACTTGTAGATCAGAAAGGACTCGATCTGCTGCTTCGCGTTCTTGATGAGATGCTGTTTGACGGAATGCAGGTCGTTATTCTGGGAACCGGCGATTCCTTTTACGAGCGTGCCATGAGTGAAATTGCCAGGAAGAGTCCTGAAAAAATGTCTGCCTGTATTTCATTTGACAATGGACTGGCTCATCTGCTTTATGCAGGTGCGGATATCTATCTTATGCCATCCCTGTTTGAACCATGCGGACTGTCACAGATGATTTCTATGGCATATGGTACGATTCCGGTAGCTCGTGAGACAGGCGGACTCAAGGATACTGTTATTCCCTACAATGAATATACCGGTGAGGGCAACGGTTTTACATTTGCCAATATCAATGCGCATGAGTTCCTTTTTGTAACAAAATACGCCTGTGATTTGTATCGCCATCATAAGCTGCAGTGGGCCGGATTGATTAAAAATGCCATGCTTGGTGATTATAGCTGGGATCGGTCTGCCAAAGAATATGCCGGTCTGTATTCTCTGATAACAGGCATACCGCTTCATCCCGATTCGGCGGCTGTTCCGCAAGCTCCGGCTGCTACAGAAGTCATGGAAGCTCATATAGAAGAGGCGGCTCCTGAAGTCATAACGATGCCTGCCGAAGCGGTGAAGCCTGAAGTCGTTGAAGCACCGCCTGAGAAGGCCGTTCCTGAGAAGAAGACGAAAGCTGTTAAGCGCAGTGCTTCATCCAAAAAAGAAAAGGACGATAAAAAAGCAAAATGATCATGGATCATCCGGTTTCATCGGAACAGATTTTTCACTATTCCCGCAGTCCGGAGTACCGCTCGCCGTTTGGCGCGGTACCGACCGGGACGTATGTAGATTTAGCAGTTGATGTATTTTTTCCTTGTGATGAGGTTAAGCTTTGCTATACATATGGGCTTTATTCCTTTTCATACAGTGAGATGCTGATGTATCCATCCGAAGACCACCCAAACAAATACCATACAAAAATACGGATGCCCGGGGAACCAAGTCTTTTTTTCTATTGGTTCCGGGTTAAAAAATCATCTGCTTCTGCGGCAATAAGCACTCGAACAACAGCAAGTGATTTGGAGGCTCCCTCATCGAAGCCTCCTCTTGCTGTGCAGTATTATGTTCTGTCCCGTCATAAAGCCGATGGAACGGGACGTATCAGTGACGTACCGTCTCGAGTCGGTGCCCACGAAGACCGTTATCCTGCGGCTTTTCAAATTACCGTATACCACAAGAACTTCAGGACACCCGACTGGTTTAAAGGTGCGCTTCTGTATCAGATTTTTCCTGATCGCTTCTCGCGTGGAGAATCATATGTCCCAGGTCAGATGCAGGCTGCGAAAAAGGCCGAAGAACGGATCTACCATGACGATTGGTATGAAGAAGTTGATATTCATGGGAAACCGGAAACCGGATATCTTGCCTGCGACTTTTTCGGGGGGACTTTAGATGGAATTACTGAGAAAATCCCGTATTTGAAGGATCTCAATATTGACTGCCTATATTTGAACCCTATATTTGAAGCCCGTTCAAACCATCGTTATGATACGGCGGATTATATGACGGCGGATCCGATGCTCGGCGGCAATGATGCTTTTGCTCGTTTTTCAAAACATATGAATAGAAATAGAATCGCCTTCCTGATTGACGGTGTATTCAGCCATACCGGTGCGGACAGCCGTTACTTTAACAAACTCTCACGGTTTGAAGAAAGAGGCGCTTATCAGACAGCTTCCGGCAAAGGCAGCAGCGCATATTCATCCTGGTATACTTTTTTCCATGATGAGACCGGCCGGCTTTCATATGATTCATGGTGGGGGTTTGCCGACCTTCCCAATGTCAATGAGAACGACCTTTCCTACAGGGAATATATACTTGGCAATAGCGGCGTAATCGAGTCCTGGCTTAAAAGAGGAACGGAAGGTTTCCGACTTGATGTATCCGATGAGCTTCCCGATTCGTTTTTACGTGAACTTAGATCTGTCGTAAAAGAGCATACAAACGAGCAGGGGATTATTCTCGGCGAAGTTTGGGAGGATGCCAGCAACAAGATCAGTTATGGGTCATACCGGGATTTTTTGCTTGGAAATACTCATGACTCGGTGATGGGGTATACTTTTAGGGACACTCTTCTCGGCTTCCTCATGGGGGCTTTCGACGCTCAGAGCTTTAATGCCCGTCTGGAATCTTATCGTGAAAACTATCCGCCTGAGTCTTATTATTGCATCATGAACCTGATTTCAAGTCATGATGTGCCCCGTGCCATTACGGTAATAAGCGGAACTCCCGATCCGGGTGACCGTGAAAAGCAGCGAGTGCTTTCCCTTGATGAGGCTCAGCTGAAGAGAGGTCTTGCTTTGATGCGCCTTGCACTGGTTATACAGATGGGTTACATAGGTTCTCCATGCATCTATTATGGTGATGAAATTGGTATGCAGGGCTACCGCGATCCGTTCAACAGAAGGACGTATCCCTGGGGGCGGCTTACTGATTCTCAGAAGGAGCAGCTTACCTTTTATCAGCATATAACCGGTCTGCGCAGAAAACATCCTGTCCTTCGAACCGGTGATTACAGAACCCTTTGGGCGAAGGATGATGTTTATGTTTTCGAGAGATTTCTTGATGCAAAGCATAATGATTTTTTCGGGAAGCCTTGCGAAGGTGCGTCCCGTATTATTTTTGTGATAAACCGCAGTGAAAAAATTGCGTATTCCTTTACACTGCAGGATTCAGTAACTCAATTTGAATCCATGCCAAGTCAGGGCGTGCCTGAAGACAATTCATGCCTTGAGAGAATTCTTAAGGATAGCGGACCGATTCGTATTACTGTCAAGCCATTGTCCTCTCAAATCATTATCAAAAAATAATTTTTCCCGTAATTGGGTCGGAGGGAATGATCATGTCACAGGACACCATCCAAACCGCGGTGACCGAAGAAGCAATACTTTCAGATACGACCGAAGAATCTACTGACAAGAAATGCCCCAACTGCGGAGCTACTGTTATATATGACCCCGAAACGCGAGGCATTCTTTGTGAATACTGCGGGTATAAGAAGGCTCTTCCTCCGCCTGACCGTGAAGAGTCTATTGTCGAAATAGACTTTATGTCCGCCGAAACCAGGCAAAGTTTCGATTGGGGGGCAAAGAAGAAGTCGATTGTCTGCAGTAACTGCGGCGGTGAAAGTATTTATGACGTCCTCGAAACAGCAGGCATATGCCCTTTTTGCGGATCAACAAGCGTTATGCCTGCATCAACAACGGATTCGATTGCACCCGGCGGTGTATGCCCTTTTGAAATTCCTCTGAATAAAGCCGGCGGACTGTTCAGCAAATGGCTTAAGGGACGTTTATTCACACCGAGTGCTGCCAAAAAGCAGGCAAAACCGGATGCATTCAAAGGTGTTTACCTTCCTTACTGGACATTTGATTCAATGACAACTTCACCTTTTTCCGGCAAGGCGGGATTTGACCGCAGGGTAAAACGCGGTGATAATTATGTCACGGAAACAACCTGGCGAAATGTCTCGGGTGTGTATCAGGAATTTATAGATGACCAGCTTGTCGTTGCAAGTTCCCGTCACGAGCATTCCGGTGTGAAAAAGGCTGAGCCGTTTGATTTTTCCAGAATGGTTCCATACCGTCCCGAACTTGTCGCCGGTTTTATCGCTGAGCGTTATTCCGTCGGTCTAAAAGAGGGCTGGTCAAAAGCTCAGGAAATGATCAGAAACCAGCTTCGCTCAAATATCGAGGGCTATATCCGTGGGAACTGGCACGCAGACCGTGCCGGATCCGTGCAGTTTTCGACTCAATTTGACAGGATAACGTATAAGTATATTCTGATTCCTGTCTGGATTTCCTCGTTCAAATATAAAGGGAAAGATTATCAGTTTGTTGTTAACGGACAGACAGGCAAAGTCGGAGGGAAGGCTCCCATTTCTGCACTGCGTGTTACGATAGCAATTCTGATTGCTATTGCCATACTTGCATTGATTATGTATTTTTCATAACGATATTTTAAATTTTGACAGGCGGGGTTATGGAGTACTTTATAATCCCGTCTTTCGTTTTTACTCTTCTTGCAACAGTATTATTGCGGATCAAAAAAATCTTTAAAAATTGCAGCAAATAAGGTTGACACAGAGCATCACCGTAGGTATAATCCTGACTTTTGCAGTCAACAAGTGAAAAAAGAGCCGCAGATGCCCTGTTAGTAGGCGTCCGCGGCTTTTGCGAGAGAAGATAAAGTTGTAGTGTAGTAGGGCCTATTTTTTCATGGCGGCAATAAATTTTTTTATCTCACCGCGCTTACGGTATTTCAGGTTTAGTTCGACGCCAAAAGCCTGCTCGATATTGCGGATGACCGTATCGGTGTAATGGAAGTTGTAAATGTTCTCGCCGATGTGACTGCAGGAGTATTTGCGTAAAGAATCAATGAGTTCAAAAGCCGAGAATAAGCGCTTTCCGTCTTTTTGGGGGAACCCGTCAACCGCCGGAAGTTTGGCCTGATTCATGCGCAGTTCAAGAATCCGTGTCAGGAGCAGTGCCACAAAACAGGTCAGGAAATGGGCTTCGATGTGTGCTTCCAGGGATACATAGATCGGCCGGGTTTTGAAATCGGACTTGGAGATCTTAAACGTTTCCTCGATTTTCCATAACCCATGGTAGGTCTCAATAATTTCGGCATCGCTTTTATCTAGTTCACTGGTAACGATCGCGTAGTAGCCGTCAAACTGTTCTTCTTCGCGAATTTTGGGCTCGTCGAGGTACAGCATGGATTTTGTCTCAACGATTTCCCCGTCTTTGTCGTACTGTAAACCCTTGATATAGCTGGCTGCGCTGTAGGCCAGGGCCCGGTTCAGACTGGATGGTGACTGCAGATACTTTTGCGCTTTGGCGAGAGTGCGGCCCCGTTCGTAGCGGGCTTTGTCCGCATAATCCTGACTGTAGAACACCACTTGCTTCTGGTCGATCCGGATCTTCTTCTTTTTGCCCAGGGCATCGGTAAAGGTGATTTCTTTGGGGTAGATGCGGGACTTGCCCTTGCTGCTCTCTCCGTTAGCCTTATAACTATTCTGTTCCAAAACATATTGCTTGAACTCCTGGTCTGCACCGCGTATGGACTGGCTGTAAATATAACCGTTCCCTTGCGCCAGCTGGCAGGCGATATTATCGCCGCAGTTGAGCCCCTTGTCGGCCACTACAACCAACCGGCCAAGCCCATAATCTTCTTTGAGGCGATTCAAAAGCGGGTTCAGAGACAGTTTTTCAGACTGGTTTCCCGGAAACAGGTGGTAGGCTAGGGGCAAGCCTTGACTGTCGATCAGCAGGCCCATCTGGATAATGGGGTTGGGGCGATGTTCTTTGCTGGGACCTCTGCGCCGCAGTTCGTCTTCCTCATCGATCTCAAAATAGTAGTTGGTGACATCGTAGTAGGCATATTCCTGATTTCGACCATACTGCTTCTTCACGGCCTCATTGAGCCAGGTCTGCAAATCCAGGTTATAGCGGTCGAAATAATCCAGGCTTCGGTACACGGAATCCAAAGAAGGCGCCATGGTTTCAAAAAATTGGTTTTGCTGGTCGTAGGCCTGCTTTTTGGAGCCGGGGTCGAGAATGCGGGAATATGCAAGCAGGCGAAAGACGGCGTTTAAGTTAAAGTCAATATTGAGACGGTTCTCGTGTCGCTGGAAGAAGGTGTGGATGCCCAGTTCGTGGTAGATCTTTTCGAGAACAGCATAGCCCAGGTTTTTCAGGCCGATGTCAGACTGGCTGATTTCGGTTGCCGGGTCAAGCGTCAGACGGATCGGCTCTGCGGCCACTGCTTCCACCTGCGTACGCTGTTTGGCGATTTCGCGGAAATGGGCCATGGGATCGTCGTAAATCTTTTCCAAGTCATCCAGATAGCCGAGGGTCTCGATATTCTTCTGGCGGATCTTGCCGTTTTCACGATATCCGTGCGTAAGAGTGAGAAGAATTCGGCCGTTTTTGCAGCTGTTTTTCTTAACGTACATGCCAGCAACCCTCCATATTTGTAGATAGAACCAGTATATCACAAAACTATGGAATACTATGTAACAATTATATTACAAATAAACGAACAAAAAAAGAGCCGCTGATTGCGGCCGTCACGCTGTTTCTGGATTTCTTGGTTTTTAACCTACTGCAAAAGAAACGCGGTCAATCGGAATGCCGAGCACAAGTGAAGGAAAGAACATAAAGAAAAACAGTTGGAGCATCAGCGGCGTACCTCTCATTATTAGAAGGTACAGCCGTATCGGCACCTGTATCCTGACTTTTGCAGTCAACAAGT
>DIEQ01000134.1 GCA_002418705.1 Mageeibacillus sp. UBA5770
TCGCTCCTACATTCAGCTCAGCTACATAGTTTGCGGACAGGTCGATTGTAACAATATTGGTTGCGGGATCGAGTCTGACCGAGTTAACCGAGGAATTCTGCCCCATCACGGGAGCAAGGTCTTCAGCAACCGGCATCTGGAAATAATCCGTAAGTACATCACTTAAGTTCTCATTGGTCATAAAAGGAACCGAAATATTTTTGTACATGATCTCAATGTCAGTGTCCGTCATGCGCGGATAATAGAAATCCATTTTGTAGATTTTTTCCGCATACTGCCTTGTATCCTGCAGTTCCTGTGTAATTTCATATCCCTGACCCGTAACAGTCATTTTGATATAGCCTATTCCCTCTGCATAGTACTTCTTTGTAACCGCATCCTCGCTTTCACCTGTTACTTCAATAGCGGAAAACGTTCCGGCAGGTGTATCTACAGATACATCTACTCCGGTTATTGTCCGTGTTTCTACACCGACAAGCCAGCTTGTCCCGACCTCCAGAGGTTCCTGAAGAAGTATCTCTCCGTCATTTAGAAGCGGCTCTTTGGTCAGATCCTGCCTTGCGTACAATTCGCTGATATCATAGAGAACCCGGACCTGTCCGTCACGGACGGAGTATAAAGTATGAAATTCCGTTCCGCCGTTATCATATACCATCTGAATCATATCAGGCCAGACATACTCGACATATGCTGTCATTGGAACAAATTCGTTGCCGGTTCCTGCATAATCATAAAAGACGTCCGGAGTAAGAGGAAAATAGTCACGGACACTCGCAGGCACCTGCGTTGTCTCGGCCGTTGTCTCCTGTGTCGTTTCGGAAGCTGCTGCTGAAGTTTCTTCGGAAGTTGCTGTCTGTGTTGTCTGGACTGAGGAAGTTTCCTCACTGAGCGTCGTGGCCGAAGATGAATCGGTTTTGGGCACACAGCCGACCAGATTGACGCAAAGCGCAAGGACGAGAATTACAATACTTGAGCTGAAAGCTTTTCTTCTCATGATCACACCACCTTTGACGGATACATTGTTCCGGCCGAATTACAGCGGGAAGGTGCAGGAAAAGCCGGAATTCTTAATAAGCCTCTGCACGAAAATAAAGCAACTTTGCGTGCACGGTTCGACCCTTTATCTCGGGATATATTCATTATATCACTTTCATGCAGGAATCAGTCAAATTGCCTGTCAGGCTCCAACCGTATCAAAGTTCGTTTCAAGGCCATTTTTGAAAAGCCGGATCCTGTCGTATTCGACAGAAGAATCAATTTTGTAAATCAGCCTGGTGCTTTCTCTTTTTGAATTGTCTTCTGTCGGATTTTCAGCAATATAAATAAACAGAGTTTCCTCCACAAGCTCACATTTGACATCAGTAAAATAAGAGGGCTTCTGGCCATAGACGAAATTCTCGGCATTTAGGAAAAGATAGTCACCGTGAACGCCGTCGGAATAGAGATTGACTCCGTTTTGACTGCTTATTTCACTGATGAAATTACGGACGGCCGTCGGCGCAGAACCTTCTTCGATTTTTAGAAGTGAAGATCCGTTTTTCTGCTGACAGCCGGTAAGGAGCACGATCATCAATCCACACAAAAGAATCAAAGCAACGAATTTTTTCAAAATAGTGTCTCCTTCATAACATACATCCAATAGTAAGAGATTAAACAGGATAATTACTTCTCTCAATACTAATACGTTACAGGGAGGCAAATTGTTACAGAAAATACGTGAAAATTGAATTTTTTATAAATAAGTTTTCAATTTTCAGAAAAACAGCAGAATTCGTGACGTATATCCCGGTAATTGCGCATTTTTAATATTTACGAAGCGAAAAAACCGGATACGACCTATTTATTTCTAAATCGTATCGAAATGTGAGTCGAATCGCAGAACGGCTTGTTGGCTGATCCTCCGCAGCGGCACAGGGTCACTCTGTTTCGAACTTCATATACAGTTCCGTCTGCAGATTCAATCGGTATGCCTCCGCGTACCCAGAGGGGCCCGCTTACCCCTCTCTGCGGATCCTGCAGCACCGATATCGACTTCTCATAATGTATTTCGATCGGCTTTTTTGTTTCTTTATCAAAAGCGACAAGGCGGCCTGACGGACATTCGCAGGAGGCTTTTACCGCCAGCTCGCGAGAGGCCGGATTATCAGAATCTTCCGTCAATTCCCATGCATTTCCTTCAGGCGTATGGCAAAACCTTGAAAAGGCACAGTACTCTTCAACATCAGCAAGAATCAGGCCCGGGCCCTTTAAAATAAGTGCGCGTTCCCTGAACGGTTTTCTGACAGCTGTTTCAGTCCCGTTAAAATGATTGTGCTCATGTGATCCGTCGCAGAACGGCATATTTGCAGATTTTCCGCAGCGGCATAGAGAATAGGATTCACCGGCAGGAAACACACGCCCGGGAATCATTTTATAGTCATCATCCACACTGTTGATAATCATTTCAGTCAACTCGATATTTCCGGAGACCAGATAAGGTCCGTTCTTTTCAATTTTGATTCCTGGAGGAGTGTCACTGTTCATTTTTCACCTGCCTGTAGAAAGATTCACATTATCGTTTCTATGATTATGTTACCACATTTCTTGTGATACAATTTGATGAAGTAAGGGGATGTACTGCCGATCTTTATGAATTATTTTCAAGGGGGAATTCATATGCTTCTTGATGAAAACCAATACAGGACAATTGTTGATTCTTCTCCAAATCTGATCTGGCGTTCCGGAACCGACGGATTATGCAATTATTTCAATAAGACCTGGCTCGACTTCACAGGCAGAACGCTTGCACAGGAAATGGGCAACGGCTGGGCTGAGGGTGTCCATCCTGAGGATTTTGATTTTTGCGTGAAATATTACGAGACAAAGTTCGCCCGCAGGGAGCCATTCGAGATGAATTATCGTCTCAAACGTAATGACGGAGTATGGCGATGGATCAATGACAGGGGTGTCCCCTATTTTGATGACGCTGATGTTTTCCAGGGTTATATAGGCAGCTGTATGGATATAACCGAACAGGTTATCGGTGAGCAGCTGAAGACAATGGCCCAGATTGACAGCCTTACAGGAATTTACAGCAGGCAGTACTTCATACAGCTTGCAGAAGAAGAAGTTGAAAAAGCGGCACGATATCAGCAGAGCCTGTGTGTCGTCCTGATTGACATCGATAAATTCAAGTCAATAAATGACACATACGGGCATATCGCCGGCGACGAAGTCCTGAGGTTTTTTGCGAGGATGCTCCTTCAGGACATCAGGAAATTTGATGTTGCAGGAAGATACGGCGGCGACGAGTTTGTTGTACTTCTTCCCAATACCGACATGATCCTGGCTATTCAGATCATGAACCGGATGGAACATGTTATGAAGACACCTGTTGAACTGTCAGAGAACATCAGTCTCAGTGTCACATTCAGCTACGGTCTTGCCCAGATGCAGCATGACGACAACCTTGAATCCCTGATAAAACGAGCTGACCACACAATGTACCGCATGAAAAGGGGCAAGCACATCCTCCCCTGATCAATCAATCCTGTCGAGAATCTCGTTAGTCTCTTTCTTGAGAATAGCCTTATAGCGTGAAAGGATCCGGCCGCGCTCATCCGGTGTCTCAGCTGATTCAAGCTCATTTTTGCATTGTTCTGCAAGAATCGTAATAACTCTCTCAAGATCATCCATTGTCGGATTCATCACTCTGATCAGCGGCTCAGCGACAGGCGCCTCACGTTTTGTCCTGAGGGTCTCAGCACGGCTGACCTGACTGCCGAGAACGACAGTCTCATCCAACTTTGCAATATGCACGTCTATCCCGAACATATCCTCAATCGATTGGGAAAACCTGGTAATCACTTCCGGCTCGCCGTGAACCAGCATGATCTGGACCGGCTTATTCGTCATGGCCCCTATCCAGGAAAGCAGTCCGTCTCTGTCGGCATGTCCGGAAAAACCCTCAATCGTCTCAATTCTGGCCTTGACAGCTATTTCTTCATCAAAAATCCTCACCGTCTTCGCCCCGTCAACCAGTTTGCGGCCAAGTGTTCCGACCGCCTGGTATCCGACAAAAATGATGGCAGAGTCTTTTCTCCAGAGATTATGCTTAAGATGGTGCTTGATTCTTCCGGCATCACACATGCCGCTTGCTGAAATAATGATTTTGCTTTCTTCGCTCATGTTGAGCGCCTTTGATTCTTCAGCACTCTGGGTAAAATGCAGGTTAGGAAAATCGAGCGGATTGTCTCCATTTAAGATGTACTGACGAGCTTCTTCATCATAGCAGTCCTCATTTTCACGGAAAACACGTGTAGCATTCACGGCCAGCGGGCTGTCTACATAGACCGGTGTGCGCATGAATGCAGACCTCTGGTCCTTGTATCTCTCTTCTTCTTTATTAAGTGCATAAATAATTTCCTGTGTACGCCCGACGGCAAAAGACGGAATAATTACATTGCCGCCCCGGGCAATGGTATCATTGATAATATTGACAAAACGATCGACCTTGTTCACGGAATTCTCATGCAGCCGGTCCCCGTATGTTGACTCGATAACCAGATAGTCAGTCCCGTCGATGATGGCTGGATCCCTCATGATGGGAATACCCTTATTCCCGAGATCGCCCGAAAATACAATCTTGGTCTCCTTTTCTCCCTGCCCGTCATTCTCTTTGATCCAGATCTCCAAAATGGCAGACCCGAGTATATGACCGGCATCGCGCATAATCACACGGACATCAGGCGCCGGCTGGAATTCTTTATCATACATGACTTTATTGAAAAGGCGGCAGGCATCAATACCATCCTGCATTGTGTAAAGAGGTTCTTCGGCCGGCAATCCGGCACGGGTGTTCTTTCTAGACTGCCATTCCTGCTCCATTTCCTGTATATGTCCGGAATCCGGCAGCATAATACCGCACAGCTCAGCTGTCGCCTTGGTTGCATAGATATCCCTGGCATAACCGTCGGCAAAAAGCTTGGGAATCCGTCCGCTGTGGTCAATATGTGCATGCGTCAGAAGCATGAAATCAATCTGGTTCACGTCGAAAGGGAGCGGAACACGGTTCAGCCGGGTTTCAGATTCCTGACCTTGATGAAGGCCGCAGTCGACGAGAAATGTCGTTTGTTCCGTCTCAACCATATAGCAGGAACCGGTAACCGTTTCGGCAGCACCCATAAATGTGATTCTCATGCTTATATCCTCCCCTTGGCAGCTGATTTTCCATTACTAATAATATATTAACCGAAATAAAGATATTTCGCTTACTGTCTTTGCCTAATATGATAATTTTCATCAAAAAAAGCTGAAATATATCAAGAATTACAATATAATTTGATTAGTGATTTTTTGCATGGTGCTTACACTAGCGGAGGGACTATGTTCGCAGATAGAGACAGCCATACCTCTGATCCGGATAGCCGGAAGTCCGGTTCGAATTTCTTAAAAAGACTCCTGCTCCCAAAAGACGAGAAGGCATGGGTTCATGCGCTGAAGATCACCAGTATCTATTTTCTGATCGGCTCGCTGTGGATTATCATGTCCGACAAAATCGTCAGTGCGATGTTCACGAATCCTGATGTCATCGTCGTTATAAGCATCATAAAAGGCTGGTTCTATGTCTTTGTGACTTCTGCAATCATTTACAGGCTGATTTCTGTTGAGATCAAAAAAGTCATCGATTCAAAGAGCAGGACTGAAAAAATCAATGACGAACTTGAAAAATCCAACACACTGTTTTCAGCAATCCTCGAAAGCTCACCTGAGATAATGGTCTTTTCGATTGATACAAATTACCGTTATACCGCATTCAATAACAGGCACAAATATTCCATGCTGCGTCTGTGGGGACATGAAATAACGCTCGGCGAGAATATATTAGATACCATCTCACTGCCCGAGGAATCCCAAAAAGCAAGGGAGCATTTTGACAGAGCCTTTTCCGGCGAATATTTCACGCTGATTGAAGATTTCGGCAATGACAAGAACAGCCACATGTTCTGGCAGAATTACTACTCGCCGATACTTGCCAAAGACCGTTCCATTATCGGACTAACCTGTTTTGTTCTGAACATTACCGCACTCAAGAGGGCACAGGAAAAGAATCAGTATCTGAGTTATCACGACAATCTGACCGGTCTTTATAACCGCAGATTCTATGAAGAATCCCTGCTGCGAATTGACAAAGACATGAATCTGCCGATTTCAATCATTATCGGCGATGTGAATGGCCTCAAGCTTGTGAATGATGCATTCGGACACAAAGTCGGCGATGAACTCCTGCGTCATGCCGCGGAAGCTATTTCCAGCGCCTGCAGGCCTGAAGATATTGTTGCAAGATGGGGCGGCGACGAGTTTATCGTTCTTCTTCCCAAAACCGGCATGGAGCAGATTGAAGAGATTGTCGGCAAGGCCAAGGCAGCCTGTGCCAGGATGCACGTCAACTCCGTAAACGTAGACATCTCGTTTGGATGGTCTGTAAAAGAACGTGCCGATGAAGAGATCCAGGCTGTCAATAAAGACGCGGAAGATTTCATGTATAAGAATAAAATTATTGAGAGCAAGAGCATGAGAAGTCATACTATTAAGACGATCATGAACACTCTGCACGAAAAGAACCCCAGGGAAGAGGCTCACTCTAAGCGTGTAGGTGAGATATGCAGGAAAATAGGTGCTGCAATGCAGATGTCAGATATTGATGTCAGTACTTTAAACCTCGTTGGATTCCTGCACGATATCGGCAAGATCGCAATTGAAGAAGCGATACTGAATAAGCCGGGCAAGCTCACGGAGTCAGAATTTGACATCATAAAGCAGCATCCCGAAATTGGATGCCGGATTATACGTTCTTCCTACGAAATTTCGGAAGTTGCTGAAGCTATCCTTTCGCATCATGAGAAATGGGACGGAACAGGGTACCCCAAAGGACTTAAAGGCGAGGAAATCCCCAGATTCGCACGTATTATATGTATTGCAGACAGTTTCGACGCAATGACAAGCACCCGGACATACCGTGAGACATGGTCGACACAGGAAGCAGCGGCCGAAATCACACATTGCGCCGGCCATCAATACGACCCGGAAATAGCTCGCATTTTTGTTGAAGAGGTTCTCGGTTTTAGAAGCACTAAATAATGCCCGAAATTATCCGGAAAATTTTACGGCTCAGCTGTTTTTTCCGGTATGAGAAAGGATGGATACAAATGACCGGGTCAGCAATCACTTCCGGCATAAGAACATTGCTCGCTGTCGTCCTCTGCATATTTATCGGAGGTTTGTCAGTCGGACTTCTCTTCTCACTTTCTTCATGCACGAAGAAAGAACCGGACATTGAGATTACACAAAATATCGTCTTCGTCATGAAGTATTCCAACTATGCATGGGGAAAACAAGTCAAAGGATATGTAATAGATAATCAGGGCAGCATCAAAAGTTTTGATGTCTCCGATCAGGTAGAACTTAACCTTGACGAATCCATAGAGTATTACGAAAGCCTCAGGGAGTCTGCTGTTGTCGGAACGGTTGACATGGAAGACTTGAAGGACAATTACCGGCTGCTCCTTGAAACAACGGACGATTCCTTTACAGAACCGGTAAGTGTCGGAGCTGATATGGGTGCGTATGTGTACTCCGGAATTATTTATAACAGTGACGGCTCCTATCGCGAAATCCTGCTCGGACAGTTCGGCGACTGGGAGACGGTTAATACGGATAAAAACGCAGCCGGGATTCTTGCATGGCTGCAGGAACACGTTAACCTATGAAAAGCGATCCGATCCTGTACACGGCAAAGGCGACAATCCATGCAATGGCTGACTGATAAATTACCATGCCCAAAGCAATCCAACCGCTGTTCATTTCGCGTCTGACGGCACCGATGGCTGCAATACACGGTGTATACAGCAGTGTAAACACCAGGAAAGACACGGCTGCCAGAGGAGTGAATACCGATGCCAGCGCAGCGGGGAGAGCGACGGTACTTGCACCTGTCAGCACCGCAAGCGTACTGATTACAGCTTCTTTCGCTACAAATCCGGTGATTAATGCCGTCGATGCACGCCAGTCTGCAAATCCCAGCGGTACAAATACCGGTGCAATAAAACGGCCGATTGACGCAAGTATACTGTCTGCACCGTCTGTTACGACATTCATCCTGATATTAAAAGTCTGAAGGAACCAGATAATCAGCGACGCCATGAAAATGATCGTGAATGCCCGGGTAATAAAGTCCTTTGCCTTGCCCCAGAGATGCAGAACCAGTGTCTTTGCACTCGGGAAGCGATAGTTCGGGAGCTCCATGACAAATGGCACAGGCTTCCCCCTGAAAACGGTTGATTTGAGAGCGAGACCGGTGAGAATGGCAGCAGCCATGCCCAAAACATAGAGGGAAATCATGACAATTGCCGTGTTTTCCGGGAAAAATGCCATGGCAAAAACTCCGTAGATCGGGAGTTTGGCACTGCAGCTCATAAACGGTACCAGAAGAATTGTCATTTTGCGGTCGCGCTCGCTTGATAAGGTCCGCGCAGACATAACTGCAGGCACCGTACAGCCAAAGCCAACCAGCATCGGTACAAAGCTTCGGCCCGAAAGGCCGATCTTACGCAAAAGCTTATCCATGACAAAGGCGACTCTCGCCATATATCCGCTGTCTTCTAAAAGGGACAGGAAAAAGAAAAGTACAACGATTGTAGGTACAAAGGAAAGTACACTTCCGACACCAGCAAAAACGCCGTCAACGACAAGTGATATCACAACAGGATTTACCCCGGCTGATATAAGTCCGGAACGGACCGCATTACTTAAAAGAGTGACTCCGTCACCTAAAATCCCGCTCAGATAGCTCCCGATGACACCGAATGTAAGCCAGAAAACCAGGGCCATGATGCCCAGAAAAATAGGAATCGCCAGATATTTGTGTGTAAGGAGCCCGTCAATATTGATGCTGCGCTGATGCTGCCTGCTGACCTCCGGCTTAACGACCGTATCGGAGACCAATTTATCGATGAATGAGTATCGCATGTCGGCAATAGCAGCTTTGCGGTCCGTATCAAGTTCTGTCTCCATCTCTTTAATCGTATGCTCGATTGTCTCAATTTCATTTTCAGAAAGATGGAGCTCCTCAAGGATCGGCTGATCACCCTCTGCGATTTTTGTTGCGGCAAAACGCGCCGAAACACCGATGCGGTCTGCATGATCTTCGACGAGGTGTGTTATTGCGTGTATCGTGCGGTGAACCGGACCAATACAGAAATCAAGGCGACGGGGAAGCCGTTTCTCTTCTACCATCCGCACTGCAACTTCGATAAGCTCATCAACACCTTCATTCTTGTTTGCAGAAATAGGAACAACAGGGACGCCCAGTTCGGCTTCCATCTGTTTAATCCGGATTGTTCCGCCGTTAGCCCTCACCTCGTCCATCATATTGAGTGCAATGACGACCGGGATATTGAGTGAAATGAGCTGCATGGTCAGGTATAAATTACGCTCTATATTACTGGCATCAACAATGTTGATAATGCCGTCCGGGCGTTCCTTGGTAATAAAGTCACGGGTAACAATTTCCTCATTGGAATAAGGGGAAAGAGAATATATTCCGGGAAGATCAACTACGCTTATGCCTTTATGCCCGCGGATTGTGCCTTCTTTTCGATCAACGGTTACGCCTGGAAAATTACCTACATGCTGGTTTGATCCTGTCAGCTGATTGAATAGTGTTGTTTTTCCTGAATTCTGGTTGCCTGCCAGTGCAAAAATCATCCGTCAGTCCATCCTTTCGACTTCGATGTTTTTGGCATCGGCAATTCGAAGAGTCAGTTCATAACTTCGAAGCGTCAGCTCGATCGGATCTCCCATAGGTGCGGTCTTCCGAATCATAACCATAGTCCGGGGTGTTAAGCCCATGTCGAGAAGTCTGTCACGGAGTGCTCCGTGACCATGCACAGCAACGATCTTCGCTTTGTTTCCAATCCCTAAATCACTCAGCACCATAATTTTGAATCTCCTGTGTTTTCTGTCTGCTCATTCTGTCTGACACTACTTGACTGCGGAAATGTTAGCCTCGGCTAATTCCAATATAATCATATAGGTTAGACGAGACTAACACAATAGGAAAACTGCACAAAACTGTAATTTTTTCCGCCTCGGATTCGAATAATCCGGCATTGGATTTTTATTTGAATTGTCAAAGGGTAATTTGATGAAGATCACCACAGCAATGATCATTGCGGCACTTTACGGTCCGGTGATGTAAGCGTAAAATATTAAGTAATATTATCAATACATGTTTGATTGCCAATGGGGGTAATTATATATGACTGACTGGTGGCAGGATCGAGTAGTATATCAGATCTATCCAAGAAGTTTTCAGGATACAGACGGAGATGGAATCGGGGATCTGCAGGGAATTATCTCTCATCTTCAGGAACTCCGCGAGCTGGGTGTCGGGATTATCTGGCTCTCACCAGTTTATGCCTCCCCGAACGATGACAACGGATATGATATCAGTGATTACCGCAGCATTAACCCGGAATTCGGCACGATGTCCGATATGGATCAGCTGATTGCCGAAGCAGCGCGGCTCGATATCAGAGTTGTTATGGACCTGGTCATCAACCATACTTCGGACGAACATGAGTGGTTCCGCAGGAGCCGCGACCCGAAGAGCCCCTACCGCAGTTACTATATCTGGCGTCCGGGTGAAAACGGCGGCCCGCCTAACAACTGGACGAGTTTTTTTGCAGAGGACTGCTGGGAATTTGACAATAAGAGCGGCGAATACTACCTTCATCTTTTTTCCAAAAAGCAGCCGGATCTCAACTACCGGAATCCGGCTGTCCTGGGTGAGATTGAAGATATTATGCGTTTCTGGCTGGATAAAGGTATCTCAGGATTCCGGTGTGATGTCATCAATATCATCTATAAGGCGTCCCTCGATGACGGCGTTAAAAAATTAGCCCTGACCGGCAGCGAGCATTATATTTCAAGAAACGGTACACATGAAATCCTGAGGCGCCTGCGCAAAGACGTACTCGAACACTATGATTGTTTCACGGTAGGCGAGACAGTATTTGTCACGCCGCAGACAGCGCGTGACTTTTGCAGCAAAAGCCGCGGAGAACTTGATATGCTTTTCTCTTTTGAGCATATGGAATCAGACCAGTTCCTTGTCAAATGGTTCAAGCGCCGGTTTCGTGCCGCCCGCTTTGCTGATGCAATTGCCGGATGGCAGAATTCCCTTGAATGGAACGCGAATTATTTTGAGAACCACGATCAGCCAAGAAGTGTAAGCCGGTTCGGCGATGATTCGGTTTACTGGAAGGAATCCGCGAAAATGCTTGCGGTCTTTCTCCTTTCCCTGCGCGGTACCCCCTATATCTATCAGGGACAGGAAATAGGGATGACCAACTTTGATTTCATGTCGATGGCACAGATCAGGGACATAGAATCACATAATGTATATCGTCTGCTCCGCAGTAAGCATGTTCCGAAGGGGCTCTGCTGGAATATTATCCGCGCATCAAGCCGCGACAATGCCCGCACACCGATGCAGTGGAACAGTTCCGGGAACGCCGGCTTTACAACCGGTGATCCCTGGCTTGGGGTCAATCAGAATTACCGCAGAATTAATGTGGAAGATCAGAAGAAAGATCCTGCCTCCATCCGCAGTTTTTACTTGTACATGATTGCACTGAGGCACAAAAGTGAGACATTACGATATGGCACGTTCCTTGCCGGCAGGATATCGAACCGTCTCGTATCCTTTGACCGCGAATACAACGGAGAACGTCTGACGGTACTCTTAAGTTTCTCACAAAAACCGCAGAAGGCTCCCTGTCCGGGAAAAATGCTGCTTGCAAGCTCAGGCCGTTCTGAATATGACGGCATCCTGGCCCCTTATGAGGCAGTGATCATTCAGCGCGGGGTGTAAACCATGATCTCATACAATGACGGTATTTTCCGGCTTGATACGCTGCATACCAGCTATATTTTCCGGGTCTCTAAATTCGGTCACCCCGAGAGCATCCATTATGGCGAACGTCTCGCGGAACAGCCGCTTGAAGCCATTCTTCTGAAGCACACAGCGATGATCGGAAGCAGCGTGGCCTATGATGCGGCCGACCCGCTATATTCGCTTGATACCCTTTCACTCGAATGGTCTGGTATCGGCAAAGGAGATTACCGCCATTCGCCGGCCGAAATCCGTATGCCCGACAAGTCCTTTGTGACTGATTTCCTATACACAGGGCACCGGATCATGAACGGCTCCGTTCCGATGGCAGCCCTTCCCTCTTCATACGGCAAAGAATCTGACTGCAGTACACTTGAGGTCACTTTGACAGACACGCAGTCTCACGTGCTGCTCTTCATGTATTACACGGTCTATGAAAAAACAGACGTTATTACACGCCGCGTCGTTCTCGAAAACCAAAATGACAATGCGCTTGTTATACGAAGCCTTATGAGTATGATGCTTGACCTTCCCAACCGGAATTATTCACTTGTCACATTTCACGGCGGCTGGATCAAAGAAGCCCATCGTCAGGATAAAAAACTCCAGTACGGCCTGTTTGTCAGTGAAAGCACAACCGGCGCATCGGGCAACAGGCACAATCCCGGCTTTCTGCTTGCCGAACAGGGTGCCACCGAGAGTCACGGCCGCGTTTACGGATTCAATCTGGTGTACAGCGGCAATCATTACGAGGGTATCGAGCTGAGCAATCAGGATCTGGTCCGGGTCATGTCAGGCATCAATCCGCACTGTTTCGAATGGCCTCTCGAAAAAGGCGGCCGCTTTGAGACACCTGAAGCAGTTATGACCTTCAGTGATAAGGGTTATAACGGCACAAGCGGACAATTCCATGATTTCATAAATGAACACATCGTACGCGGAGACTGGAAAGGCCGGGAACGCCCGGTCCTTCTGAACAACTGGGAAGCTCATTTCTTCTCCTTCACACAGGGCAGGCTTCTTCGGCTTGCCAGGCGCGCCAGCCGGCTGGGGGTTGAACTGTTTGTCCTCGATGACGGCTGGTTCGGCAAAAGGAACAGCGACACAGCCGGGCTTGGGGATTACTCGGTCAACCGGAAGAAGCTGCCCGGGGGACTTGCCTCATTCTCTTCAAAAATCAATCACCTCGGCATGAAATTCGGCCTGTGGTTTGAACCGGAGATGGTAAATCCAGACAGTGACCTGTATCGGGAACACCCGGAATATGCCGTGAGAATTCCCGGAAGGGAGCCCTCTCTTGGACGAAACCAGCTCGTTCTTGACCTGTGTAATCCGAAAGTGAGGGATTACATCACCGCATCTGTAAGAGGCATACTCGAATCGGCAGATATCTCCTACGTCAAATGGGACATGAACCGTCATATCAGTGATATGTACTCTTCCTCGCTTTCAAATCAGGGCATGTTTTTCCATCAATACATGATCGGTCTTTATTATATCCTGCAGCGTATTTTTGCGGACAAGCCGCACATCCTGCTGGAGACCTGTTCGAGCGGCGGCAACCGTTTCGATCTGGGGATGCTTTGCTTTTCACCGCAGATATGGGCTTCCGACAATACCGATCCGGTTGAGCGCCTGAAGATCCAAAAAGGCCTCTCCTACCTGTATCCCCTGTCGACTATGGGAGCTCATGTATCGAGCGCACCGCACCAGCAGACGCTTCGCGCTACGCCCCTTTCCACCCGTTTTAATGTCGCTGTTTTTGGCTGTTTAGGTTATGAACTTGACTTAAAATATCTGTCCCGAATGGAAAAACGGGAAGTCAGGGACCAGATCTCCTTCTATAAGGAGCACCGGAAAACAATGCAGTTCGGTCGTTTTTACAGGTTCGATGCACAAAAGGCGAACAAGGTTCACTGGGAGACCGCCGCACAGGACGGAAGTGAAGCCATCGCAGGATTTTTCCAGACACAGTCAGATGCCTGCGAGGGATTTGATTTCCTTCCGCTGACAGGATTAAGTTCACACGCCAGATACAGTCTTAAGACCCGTCCCCAGAAGTTATACGTTAAGCGTTTCGGCGGCCTCATCAACCACATCCTTCCCTTTCATATCCATCCGGACGGCTTCCTTATGAATCTGCTAAATAAGTTCTACACGCTGACAGACTGCGCAGAGAGCTATGAGGCTTACGGAGATATGCTCGAAGCCGGCGTCAGACTGAATAATCCGTTTGTCGGAAGTTATTACAATTCGCAGACCCGGCTGCTCGGGGATTTTGGATCCAATCTATATATCATCCGCCGCGAAAGCTAATTCTCACTACACACAGCAGGAGGCTGCGCTTATGAACGATCCTTATGCAACCCGAAATCAGTTTGCGTTTAGTCTGGGAACCATCGGCAGAGACATGCTCTATACCGTTGTAAGCATGTTCCTGACATTCTATCTGACAGATGTACTGAATCTACCCGATTCCACCTTTATCGGCGCAGGTATTATCATGCTGATCATTCGCGTATACGACGGATTCAACGACCCTTTTATGGGTTATCTTGTCGACAACACAAAGACACGTTTCGGCAAATTCAAGCCCTGGATCGCTATCGGAGCTCTTTTATCGGCGATCCTGACCATACTGTTTTTTTCGGATTTCGGCCTTACCGGACCTGCCTTCCTCGTCTCTTTTGCCGTGATCTATTTCTTCTGGGAGATTACCTTTACGGCCAATGACATCGCATACTGGTCCATGCTCCCCGCGCTCTCAATCGACCAGAAGATCAGGGAAAAAATTGGAGCGACCGCCCGTATATGCGCAAATATCGGCCTGTTCGCCACTGTTGTCGCAGTAGAACCGGTTACCAAAGCTCTCGGAATTGCCGTCGGAAGCCTGCAGAAGGGATTCTTTCTTTTTGCTGTCGGGATCAGCATATTTATGGTATTGGGTCAGTGCATCACACTGTTCGGTGTAAAAGAACGAAAAGAAGTCTTCAGGGAAGAGGAACACACAACACTGCGTGATATGTTCCGTGCCATTACAAAAAATGATCAGCTTATGTACCTTGCGATATCCATGGGTTTGTTTATGATCGGGTATACAACGACAACAAGCTTTGGAATATACTTTTTCAAATATGCATATAAGAATGAGAGCATGTATCCGATTTTTGCCCTTGTGCTCGGCGTGTCACAGATTGCCGCCCTCACCGTCTTCCCTCTCTTCAGCAAACGCTACACGCGAAGGCAATTATATATGGCTGCAACCATCCTGCTTGTAGTCGGATACATAATCTTCTTCTTTTCACCGATGAATATGCTCTTCATCGGCGCTGCCGGCATCCTGATTTTCATCGGCGAAGCTTTTATACAGATTCTGATGCTCGTATTCCTGACCGATACGATCGAGTACGGCCAGTGGAAACTGGGCAGAAGAAACGACAGTGTAACCTTCTCCGTCCAGCCCTTCATCAATAAAATCGGCGGAGCGGTCGGCAACGGCATTGTCAGCCTCACTGTTGTCATTGCCGGAATCAATGCGGCCAAAACACCTGAAGACGTGACTGAAAAAGGACTTCTGATCATGAAGTCCGCGATGCTTCTTCTGCCTCTTCTGATTATTGTGGCCGGTTACCTTGTATACCGAGCCAAGTTTAAGATCGACAAAGAAATGTTCGACAGGATCGTCGGGGAGCTCAAAGAACGGGGCGATATCCGCGAAGTGCCGTCAGATGAATTATAAAAAATTCAGATAGTCGTAAAAAGCCGCCGACTGCCGTTATATACGGTGATCGGCGGCTTTTTACAACTGAAATAAGTACAGGGAAATCCAGTTTATTGCCTCCCGAATGAATGCCAAATCGAATAGGCCAGGAATCCGGCACAAGTTGCAAACGCATCGCCGGAAGTGCTTTCGCCTGTATTTTCATCGATGCTTTCACAGGCGATTCCATTATCCATTGAGGCATAAAGGAGCATTTCCCTGCCTGCCTGCGTTCTTCCGCAGAGGAGCCCATTGGCAATGCTCAGAACCCATGGGTGCGGTGCGTGGGGGCAGCCGATTTCAGCGATATTGCAGCCGTTGAAGGAATACTCATATTCCGGGCTGCGGATGACATTAACGGTGTTTACATATACCGGTGAATCTGCCGGGCAGAAGCCATAATGCGGCAGGAGCTGCAGGCTTCCCGGCGGTTCATCATACACATCGCTGTTCCCCGCCAGGTCAACGGACCATACGAAGATTTCAATGCCCCGGTATGCTTTGACACAGTGCTTATAAATTGCACTCTTCACTTCTTCCGCTGTCTTTAGCAGGCGCTCTGTCGTTTCTGTTTTCCAGATGCCCGCATAGAGTTCTGAAAGACTTGTAAGCATCCGCCATACCAGGACATTGTCATAGGTGATATACGGGTATACACGCTCGTCGTCAGTCGGCTGCAGGAAGGTCTCATAAAGGCAGACATCCGGGTGTCTTTTTGAGTCAAGACGCTGCAGGATATGCTTAACACCGGCTTCAACATATGAATTATGAAGAATTCCGAAATCCCCGGTTGCCTGTACATAATTATTCAGGGCAATGACCGGTGCGCAGAGTTCATCAAGTTCAAAACCGGGCTCCAGAAGGGTGCCGTCGATGTAGCGGCTGTGAATACCGATATTTTTGATCTGCCTGGTGAATACATACATCAGCATCTCACGTGCATATTCCGGATCAGCCATCAGCACGGACGGAAAGCTCCAGAGGAGACTGTCCCTGTCCCAATAGGCAGCGCTTACGTAGTAGCGCGAACTTCTTGATGTGGCAAGCACGAGCTCCTCCGTATCAAGAGTGATGCCCGTCGCAAAAAATAAATTGAAAAACATATTGCGGTTCATTATACGGTCAAGCTTCACGTCCGATACGGATTTCTTTCTTGCCCGGAGCCATTCCCCGGTCACAGCCAGTTCCCGTTCAAACGTCTGTCTCTTCATCTCTTTGGCTGAAGTTGCCGCACTGACTTCTTCAAAGCCAACACCGAGAATAAAGTCAAAGGTCAGGACCTGCATAGGCTCAAGACGGCGGCTGCGCAAAAAATCGAATACCGTCGAACTGCCGTGATCACTTGAAAAATCATATTCCACATCATCGTCGAAGATCGGGGCAAAAGAAAAAATCGAGGCTTCGCGGCGCAGATCGAACACAACACTGTGATTCCAGTTGCTTTTATAAGCACACTGGTCAGCCTGCATTTCTTTGCTTTCATTAATTTCATGCAGGGTCTTTTTCCAGGTGCCCTTGAGGCCAGCCTTAAAATCACGCGCAGCGGCTCCGGTGTTTTGGACACATAACCTGTAAATAAAGCCACGCTCGCCGATCGGTGCCAGAATTGTACCATTCATCACAAGCCCGGGACCGTTCATTGTGAATTGCGGAATCCAGTCATCCAGAAGGCTCCAGGTTAGGTTATGGATCGGAACATCCAAGTCATCACATACTAAATAGGGCGAAAACAGCGGTGCGTGTTCATCATCGCCCCTTACCTCGATCAGCCCCTTGTAGCCCATGTGTAAAAATGAAAATCCCAGGATCGCGGCGTCATATTCCCTTATATCAGAAAGTGATATGTATTGATTGCCCGTAGGTATGAATTTTGTCTTATGGCGCATGTTTGGTCTCCTCTTCGCAGAGCCGGATACACAGTGTGCTCCAGATTGTTATTTTAGGGATGATTACCCGGGCCTGATTCCCTCTGTCCGTTTTTTCGATTGTATAAGGGAGTTCTGTCGGAACTCCCATGTTTTCATCAGGGGAGGCTAGAAACACGGATTCAACGGGTCGGTCGAGCTGCACGCGGATTTCTACTTCTGTCTGGGAGACCGGCGTATCTTTTCCGGTATTCCAGAAGTCATCCCGGCACCCGCACAGGTTCACCATGCTGATAACCTTCATACTGCGGTTCTCCCGGATAGTAAGCCAGATTTTATCCGGTTCACCGTATGCGCTCCATTCTTTACCGACGCAAGCGTACTCGGTATTATCCCAGCCGATGTGGGTCATGGAAACATCCCTTAAAGTTTCGTCATACAGGATGTTCATGTAACGCACAATGAAGTCATAGTAGCTGCGCATTCTTCTGACCTGCGATTCACTTAGGAAAGAATGGTCGACATAATAGCCTTGTGTCAGGACTCCGTTTTCTTCGCCGAGAAGAAGATGGTAAGCACCGTTTGACGCTATTGCGGCCGTCAGGATAAAGGCAGAATTCTCTGCCCTTTCAGGCGAATCTTTTCGAAAGGGTTCAAGATATGCTGCAAGAATCACGGGCTTGGGAACCGAAGCCGAGGCTTTTGCATCAGCTATGATCTGCTTTAGATGCGAATATCGGTCATACGGCGACCAGACTTCAATATAGATCGCCTCCTGCGGAGAATCCGCGACCGACCTGACAGGCCAGTTTCCGACGTTGTTAAAGATAAGTCTGGCATCGCTGCGCACTTCGGACAGTGATGCCCTGGCATCCTCAATCAGTTTTGGGTACTGATCCTCCATGTATAGAATCTCATTTGTTCCGCCGTACCTGGACACGGCGGTCTTGGGAAAGCCATATGTATCCATATGGATGCCGTCAAAGCCGATCTCAGATAAGGCGAGGCGGTACTGGTCGATGATATGGTCATGCCATGGACATCTGCGGCTGATATTCATTATGTAAAAGGCATCGATAAAGACAAGCGGGTCTCCGGCACCGGTATACAGGCCCCAGTCCGGATGCTGTTCGTAGAATTGCTTTGATGCAGCGTAGACCGCACCGTAACCTATGGACTTCATGCCAAAGCCCCGGCAGGCTTTGATCTTACTCCTGACGGTATTGACATCTACCCGCCGCCCCATCATGTCTTCATAGACATCGGTCGGAGCAAGAAAATGATCATGACGGTATGACCAGTCATAATACTGAACCATATTGATGTGAAATTTACGCAGGCTTTCAACATCCCTGCTGTTTTCTGAATCGGGTGTATCGAAGTCGCTCAGAAAGCCATAGCGTATCGCACGGCTGCTGTCTGACACAACATCAAAGGCCGTCGAGAATGTTTGAACACAATTGTCACCCTGAAAGACCGAGACATCCGCACCGAATCCCCCGAATTCCGTATTAATTCCGGGAATGGAAAAAACAAATCTTCTGTCTTTGATTTCAGCAGATGTCAGAATCTTCTCGTACAGTGACATCAGCCTCTCAGCATTTGTTACCTTGAGGATGGCCCTGTATCCTGTGCTTTTTGTATCGCCGTACTCTGAATCGAGCTCCGCTATGACGGTAACAGGTTCACCCGTAAGGTACTGGGCCTTTTCGGGATATAAGTCAATAATCATAAATTACCTCCATAGTATGGTCAGCCTTTAAGCGCACCGGCCGTCAGGCCTTTCATCAGCTGCTTCTGCATGAACAGGAAAGCGATCACTACGGGAATCACTGCGATAACGGCTGTCGCTGCCATGAGGTGCCATTTGGCCCCGGCAAACTGCTGAAAAAAGACCGACATGGCCTGCGGGATATTCTGTTTCTTTCTTTCCTGCAGGAAAAACACCGCCTGGGCATAGTTGTTCCATATTCCGAATCCGTTGAGAATGACAACGGCTGATATACATGGTTTTAAAAGCGGAAATGTAATTCTCCAGAAGGCTGAAAACCACGAGCACCCGTCGATGATTGCAGACTCCTCAATCTCCTTCGGCAAAGACCGTATGAATCCTGTAAAGATAAAAGTAGCGGCCGGAAGCGCGAGAGTTGCGCATACCAGGGACATCCCCCACAGTGTGTTGATTGCATTGATCTGGCGCATCAGAGTATAAAGAGGCACTGTGTTAATGATGCCGGGGATCATCATGCAGCCAAGAAAGATGACAAACACCATCCTGTTGAACCTGCCTGCGAACCTTGCGATGGCATACCCTGCCATCCCTCCGAGAGCCAGAATAATCAGAAGTGAAAATACTGTGATTACGGCTGAATTGATAATCGCTGTACCAATCTGGGACTGCTGCCATGCCGTAAGATAGTTTGTAAAAAAGAACTCCGGCACAAACATGTTTCCCTCGTAGAACACACGTGTGGGTGTGTTAAGCGATAATACGGTAAGTATATAAAACGGAATCAGGCACAGCCCGCAAATAAGGAGGACTGCCAGGATCTTTAGCGTTTTTACTGCGTTTTTCATTTGTAAGACTCCTAATCCTTTGATTTCGTCAGTCGCATGGAGACAATAACCGGGACAAGAATAATTATGAAAAGAATCAGCGCGACCGCTGTCGAATATCCCGTCTTGCTGCCATAACACATACGCATAATGTAAATGCTAAGGGTTTCCGTGGAGTACCCCGGTCCGCCATTGGTTAATGACATGACGATGTCAAAAACAGACAGGGATCCTATGATGTTCGTGACTATGTTGATGCGGATCGACGGCATAAGCAGCGGAAGCGTTACATAGCGGAAGATCTGCCAGGTTCCTGCACCGTCAATTTTTGCCGACTCATAAAGCTCTTCCGATATCGACTGAAGTCCGGCCAGATATATGACCATGGTCATTCCCGCATACTGCCATACATTAACCAGGACCAGAACCATCATGGCGTAAGAATATTTCCCCATCCAGTTTCCAAGAAGTGATGACATTCCGATCAGGTCGAGCGCATGGTACAGGAATCCGCGCTCAGGCTGGAGCAGGAAGTACCAGATGTATCCCATAATCAGGGGGCTGATAATTGCGGGCAGATAGATTATGCCTCTGGCAAATCCCTTGCCCTTGAATTCACCGTTCATAAGAAGGGCGTAGATCAGACCAGCTATATTAAGGAGCGGCGCACTGAAAACGGCAAACAGAATTGTGGTTTTGATGTCGCTTATCGCCCTGCTGTCCGAAAAGAAATCGATGAAATTCTTAAATCCGATGAACTTTGCCGGACTTAGTCCATCCCAGTCGGTAAGGCTCATCTGCACGCCTCTTGTAAGCGGATAGATAAAGAAGAGTGCAAACAAGAGAAATGCAGGTACGGCCATAAAAGTATGAAGACCCATTCGTTTAATTTTTATCATGATATCCCCTGCCAATCCGGGAAAATACAAGGGCATCCCGTTGAGATGCCCCCGTACCCTGCCAAAATGTGATTAAGAAGCCATTCCTGCGTCCCATGCTGCCTTGTATGCTTCCGCAAAGGTTGCTGCCGTGTATTTGCCGGTTAACAGATCCTGAACCATACGTCCGGCGTCATCACCTGTAAATCCTGCGGGCTTTTCATTTGTAAATCCGATATTAACAGCTGTCGCGAGGGCATTGCTGACCTCTGTAACAATCGCTTCGGGTGCCCACTGGGCGTCAACATCCGTAAATCCGCTTGGTGCCCCGAGTGCTTCACTGTATCTTTTCTGATTCTCTGCCGAGAACAGGAAGTTTAAGAATTCTTTGCATTCTTCGGGATTTGGGGTCTCAGACGATATGCTGTATCCTGAGTCTTCAGCACACAGTACTACCGGCTTGCCGTCCGGCATATAGGCCGGATATGGTGCAAAGCCGATTTGTCCGGCCATATCGGGATTAGCGGCCAGGAGACCTGACAGGACCCACATGCCGTTGCTGAGCATGGCTGCTTTACCGGTGGCGAAATCCTGTACACAGTTGTCACTTGTTGCAGTAAGTACATCAGAATTGATGAGGCCCTTTTCCCTGAGATCAAGAAGGTTCTGTGCAAAGACTGCCATGCTGCCGTCAGCAGCACCAAAATCCAGAATCGCCTGGTCATTGGCAAGCATTGCTGTCTTGGTCTCAAGTGTTCCATACTTCTGCTTCAGATAACCGTGAGGTATGAATTCAACAAGATGTCCCAGATGCCATGCTTCACTTCCGAAAATAAACCAGGGGGTTACGTCAGGCTTTTTATCCTTGATAGTCTGCAGATTAGCCGTAAACTGATCCCAGGTGGTTGCTGTCTCAAGTCCAAGTTCTTCAAAAATCGCCTTGTTATAGAAGAAACCGGCCATCGTCATGTTCGTTGCAATACGGTACTGCTTTCCTGAATTGATGTCCGTACAGTTGACTTTCATCGAAGGAATCAGCCGATCCCAGATCGCGCTCTCACCGGAAAGGTCAAGATACTTGCCCTGATCCGCATATTCCTGCTCATATGTTGTCATAATATCCGGAACATCGCCTGATGCAAATTTAATCTTAATAACGTTGCTTGCATCCTTCTGGTATTCCTGGACGACGGTTATTCTGTCCTGAGACGCATTGAATTCATTAATGATCTCATTCATTACATCGATCGTCTCAACCTTGCCGGTGAAAAATGTAAGAGTGACTTTTCCTGTTTTTGCTTCCGCTGTCGTCTCTGAGGCAGCGGCTGTGCTGTCGGGGGCCGTACTGCCCGCTGTCGTGCTTTCTGTTGCTTTACCGCTGCACGCTGTTACCATTCCAGCAAGAAGAACCACGCTCAATAACAATGACATTACCCGTTTCATAAGTTATCCTCCTTCAATTTCTCAGGCTTTCTTTGCCTTACGGTTTTATTGTATGCCTACCTGCCGAAGATTTAAATTTTCATATTTTTAGATAAAAGTACGTATTTTTTCGATTCGTTCTTATGCTAATTGCACAGATGCATCCAAGCTATATAATGAATACAGGAGGAAATCAACTTGAAGAAGAATACGTTTATCGCCTGGCCAAACTGGAGCCTGAAGAAGAAGCTGCTCGCTTTTACCTCCATCCTGATCCTGCTGTCGGTAACGGTTGTTTCCATACTGACCTACAGCCGCTACACAACCTATTTTACACAGCAGAGCACGCGGCAGACTGAACAGATAATTGAGCAGATCGGAATCAATCTTGATACCTACATGGATGAATTATTCCGGCTCAGCGTTTCTCCTTATTATAACAGTGAGATTATGGCTGCGCTTGAAACAGATGCGCAGACTGACCTCGAAAAACTGACCAAACGCAGGATGATTGAGAATTTTCTCGGCGGAGTCATGACTCTCCCCAGAAATGATATCCTCCGTGTTTATATCGTTACGGAGGACGGCGCATACTCCAGCAACCGGACAACCTATGATATTGACAGCGCTGTTGACAATACCGGTTCCGACTGGTACCTGCGTGCGGTTGAAACAAGTGATCCGATCTTTCTTCCCGTCCATACAGAATCAGGCTTCAGGGAAGACAACATACAGATATTTTCTATAGTCCTTCGCCTGAGAAGCACTCGTGACAATTCCAAAATCCTGGGTGTCATCAAAGTCGACGCGAATTATTCAGGCATCAAGTCAATCTGCGACAAGATTATGATCCGGGAAGGCAGTGCGCTGTTCGTAACCGATACAGGTAAAAATATCGTTTACAAGAACAGCCGCTTAGGTTTTGAAACTGACAGCGGTGTGTTTTTTGACGCTCCAATTCCGGAAGAAAACAACAGCATCACGATGAAATCCGGTGCAGATAAATACATCGTAAGTTCACAGCCCATGACCACGACAGACTGGCGGATTGTGGAAGTCAACTCGGTTTCAGCATTGAATCAGTACTTTACCTCGACCCGGAACGCCGCATTCTTTCTGGCGCTGCTATGCGCAATGCTTGCCGTATTCATCTCAATCTTTTTCGTTAACAGCTTTCTTCGCCCGCTGTTTCAGATTGTGAATCTGATGAGGCAAGTCCAGGAAGGCAATCTTAAGACACGTTATGATATAAAGAATCACGATGAAATCGGCTATCTCGGCGAATCTTTCAACCAGATGATTGACAGGATCGACAGCATGATGGAGCGAAATACGCAGCTTATCAAAGAGGTATACGAAGTGAAGTACCTGCAAAAAGAGGCACAGTATAATGCGCTCTGCAGTCAGATCAAACCCCATTTCCTATACAATACGCTTAACACAATAAGTCTTCTGATAAAATGCAATGAGCCGCAGAAAGCAGTTGAAGACATAGGCAAACTCTCATTTCTCCTCCGCGGGATCATGAATATCGATAAAGAAATACCTGTAAGCGAGGAACTCAAGATAGTTGATGCATATTTAAGCCTCCAGAAGAGCCGGTACGGCAAGAACCTTCAATACGAAATTGACATCGACGAATCCTTCAGCAGTTATCTTCTTCCTGCACTGACACTTCAGCCGATTGTCGAAAACGCCGTCATTCACGGATGCGAAGCAACACGCGGCGAGTCACTGATACGTCTTTACAGTTCAACAGACAGTGAAAGCCTCTACTTCCATGTAACAGATAACGGCGGCGGAATATCACCGGAAAAACTCGTTGAAATTAAGACAAAACTAGCCGAGTGCCAAAAAATCGAAAGCACCGGAAATGGTACGTCAGGCAACGCTGCATCAGGGAATGGCGCTTCCGGGATTATGTCCCCGGTTACGTCCGGCAGCATCGGTCTCATTAACGTGAACCGGCGTATCAAGCTAAAATACGGCGAGCCCTATGGAATAAGCATCCAATCCGAAGCAGGACTCGGAACTCATGTCACCCTGCATCTTCCGCTTTTTTCTGAAGTAAGGAGTTGAGAGCAATGTATACCGTGCTAATCGTAGATGATGAACCGCTCATGCGTAAATTCATGGCTGACAATCTTTCCCGGATTGACAGCCGTTGGGAAGTTTCCGGCCAGTCGGAAGACGGACTCCAGGCAGCAGCCTTAATGGAATCTCAGACTTTTGACCTCGTGATTACAGATATCAGAATGCCTGAAATGGACGGGCTGGCACTTGCACGTCATATACAGAAAAAATATCCGTCCACGAAGGTAATTATTGTATCGGGATTTGACGAATTTCAATATGCCCAGGAAGCCGTCCGCTGCAATGTGCACGATTACCTCCTGAAGCCGCTGATGGATGAAAATATCCTCGAAGCCCTCGACCGCGTTGCAATAAGCATTGAAAAGCAGCGCGCACTCGATGTAACCCTGAAAACAATGAGCAGCCTGCCGGAAAATTCTACAGAGGAACTGATTTCAAACTTCTTTTCGGCGCTTATTGAAGAAAAGCATGACACGGTCAAGACCCTGTATCCTCTCATTCACGGGATGCAGATTGATATCATGGATGGGCTGGCCACCACTCTCGTATTGTCACTTGATGAATCAAGCATTTTCATGAGCAGGAAATCCATTACAGACGTACCTATCTACAGGATGATTCTGCATCAGAAAGCCATTGAAATATCCAAAGGCGTGAAATATACGCCAATCTGTTACGACAAATATGACAACACAGTCCTTCTGATTACCGGGGAAGATCCTGAGATGATTGCCGCCGGGTGTCTTAAGCTATTCAACGAAATATGCCGTCAGCTTGAAGGACAGTCCAACAGCCGCCTGATCTGTGCTTACGGAGAACCGGTTGAAGATATTCTGCAGCTTCACACAGCCTACGAAACAGCATCAGAGTCGCTCAAGCTTTCACTTTCAGGCGTACCGTCACCGATATCACCCAACCGCTTTATTAGTCAGCGGCATTTTCTGCTCAGTCTCAGGGAGACGGTATCTGCCATCGATACGGATTTGATCACCAGCGACACATCCCGCCTGTTCAATGACCTCGTCCACTATGCAGCTCTTATACCCGGGAGCCCGGACCTTGATAAAGTTCTTCGGTTTGGCCTTCACCTGATCAGGGAACTTACAGCCGAAAGTGATGTCCGAAAAGAGAAAATCGAGCAATCACTGCTGCCGATGATCCAACTCATGAACGCAAACGGAGAAGCACCTCTTACAGGCGGGAAAAACATAGCACTGCTGTATCAGTCAGCTGTACTCGCTCTCACCGAAGATGTATCAAATACCGCCGGAAAAGAATACGCAGTGCTGTCAGACAGGGCAAAGGAGTACATCTGCATGCACTATAATGAACCAATAAGCCTGGCTCTGGTTGCAGATGTCCTTGGCGTATCGGCAAGCTATCTTTGTGATGTCTTCCACAAAAATATCGGCGAAACCTATTCCAAATTCCTTACCAGGATCAGGATGGAGCAGGCCGCCCTGCTTCTCAAAGCAAATCCTGATGAGAAAATATATACGGTTTCCGAGCAGGTAGGGTTTATCAGCGTCATGCATTTCAACACGGTTTTTAAGCGGCATTTCAACATGACACCCAAAGAATTCCAACAGAAAAGAAAGCCGTAATTTCCGGACATCTTCCGCCGGCACGCATCGTGACGAACTTCACTTCACGGTGAAATGCCGTGCGCAGCGGACTAAAAACGCCCTCCGCGGCTGATACCGCAAAGGGCGTTCTTTGTGTGAAAATATCGAAACTACATGACAGTCACAGCATTCAGGACAGGCGGATTATACAGCCTTTGTCTCTGCTGCCGGCGTCTTACGGCCGATGGAAAGGATCAGGTTCAGGAAAATTCCGACTACGGCAGCGGTTGCAATGGCAGGAAGCTGCTGGCCGAAGAAAGGAATCATGCCGTTCGGGAAAACATAGCTTCCGCCGATACCGACGACAAGAATCGTCGAAATTACAGCAAGGTTTCTGGCGTCGAACAGGTCAACTTTCTTGTTGATCATGATCGCAATACCCTGTGCTCCGATTACACCGAAGAGGAAAATGCATGCGCCATTGATAACTGACGAAGGAACCGAGCGGATTGCATCGGAGATCGGGGCAATGAAAGACATACCCATCGCCATGATTGCAGCTGTTCCGAGTACCTTTACGGAGAAATTCTTGGTGATAGCCATGGTGGAAATGTTCTCACCATAGTTTGTGCCTGCAGGGCCGCCGAACATGGAAGCTACGATATCACCGATACCGTCGCCGATCAGGTTGAGGCCAAGTTTATCGGCAATTTTATATTCGCTTTTACCTTTTTTCTTTGCAAGGTCATTGACATAGATATCAAGCTGGAACAGGTGAGCCGTTGATTCCGGAATCGTCGCGATGGCAATCGGCATGATGGCCAGTACTGCAAACCAGTTCGGTGTAGGCAGTGTAAAGTGAGGAGCTGTAAAGACAGCACCTTCCACGATTGGTGCGAAATCAACAAGACCGAGGGGAATGGCAACAAGGTAGCCTAATGCGATACCGAACAGAATCGGCAGCTGTCCCCACACACCTTTGAGATATACGGAGAAAATTATCGTTGCCAGAAGAGTGACAAGTGCTGCAATCCAGGCATTGTTGCTTGCCGTTCCTGTAGCAGCGTCAAAGCCGGCAGCCTGGCTGATAGCGATACCTGCAAGGGAAATACCGATGACGATCGCAATAGAACCTGTAACAGTGGCAGGAAGTACTTTCTCAATAACATCCATGCCGAATCGGCTGACAATGAGCCCGACAACGATGGAGACAACACCCGACATGATAATGCCGAACTGAGCCTGCGAAATCAGATTATCCGCAGCAACCACGCCAAACTCCGCCCCCGTAATGCTGACGATGGCTGCGATATACGAGAAGCTTGATCCGTAATAAAGAGGGATCTTGCCTCTGGTAACAAGCAGGAAACAGATCGTTGCAAACCCGCTTGCAAAAATTGTAGTGGAAATATGAAAACCTGTCAGAAGTGCGACCGTAACGGTGGCCGGAAACATTACCAAAATTTGCTGAAAAGCAAAAATCAGCAGCTTTCCGATAGAAGGGGTCTCGTCTGGTAAATAGCCTGTGACTTTCTCAGTTGACTGTGCCATTTTTTCCTCCTTGTTATCCCTTTTTAAATGAAATTTATCATAACACTGCAGAAATTTTACTGGTATTTCGGAGGTGTGTCAACAAAGAATGGACAAGTTTACCTACAAGTTTTAGGAAATAAAATGAATCAGCCCAAAATGCATTTAAACAGCCGCAAATGTATGCGGTTATCGGTGCACACTATTTGCAGCCTGTTCTTTTTTGTGTTGTTTTTTTGTGTCAGCCTTCGAGAGTCCCAACGACTGTATCTTGTTCCAAAACGGTTTTTCCGTGAGGCGATGAACTGATCTTATCGGAAATATCCTGACCTGCTGTCATCCCCTGATGTTCTCCGCCCAGCCAGGCTGCAATCAGAGTCACATCATAAACAGTACCGTCGAGGGCAACGTATGCCGGATTTCCATCCCTACCGTCAAAAGCTTTCAGATCTTCGACTGTGAATACTTTCTGAGTCTCGGCGGTTGTTGCTTCAGAGGCAACAGCGGATGTATCGGCAGCGATTGTCGCCGCATCTGTCTGCGAAGCGGACGTCTGCGAGGCGGGTGTCGCTGATCCGGATGAATCACCGGACGACGAGCAGCCTGTTAAAGAAAGAGCAGATCCGATAAGAATAAAGGATAAAATGACCGTAATAAGTTTTTTCATAATGATCACCTGGCTTTCGTTATTGAGGGGTAATCAGAGCGAGAAGCTCTCAAAGTGGATATTTCTTTTATTTATCCCATTTGATTTGAGACCGATTATAATTTTTGTCTGCATCATGCCCGGTCCGCAGACATAGAAATGAGCATCCTTCATGTCGATTTTATTGTGTCTGATAACTCTTTCCAGCAATTCATAGCCTATATATCCCTTTTCGCCATCAAATCCCTCTTCAGCGGCAAGAACAGGTACAAATCTGAAATTTTTCATGCCCAGCTGAAAATCGGCAAATTCATCCCTGCAGATCATTTCTTTCATAGTGTTGATTCCCCAAAACAGGATAACTACCCGATCCTGTTTATTCCTGTAATAATAACGGAGAATACTTAGCATAGGGGTAATGCCGACACCTCCGGCAATAAGGATTACCGGCTTGTCCCCGGGATAAAGAAGCGGGCTAAACCTGCCGTATGGAGCTGTTATCAAAGCTCTGCTCCCCTGCCTGATGTGAAGTACGTTCGCGGTCCAGTCACCGAGATTTTTAATGGTCATCGAGATTGTCTCATTATTCGTTGGCTCAGAGGATAATGAAAAGGGATGCTCTTCACCGCTGGTCCCCTCACCCTTAATCCGGACAAACCCGAACTGACCGGGAAGATAGCTGAATATTTTACCGTTATCAGGCCTGAGCGTAATTGTCCTCATCGCTGCCGATTCTTCGATCACCTTCTCAACGGTAAACCTGCGGCTAAGAAAATAACGCATTATTACTTTGTGATACAGATAGAATCCCATGGCAGCTGAAAAATAAGCAATATAGACTGTTCTGACAAATAGATTTTTCGCTGAAAAGCTGAGCATAACGTGAATGAATATTAAAATGACACCAGCCACCGTCACATTATGAAGAATCTTCTGAACATGGTATTTTCCAACATACGCTTTTTTTGCATAATCACTGATATATTTAAGTGGTTTAAACTTCTTGACAAGGGTATCAATCAAAAATACAAGACCAAGTACAGACGCAGCTGAAAAAACAATGACAGCAGCATTTCCCAGCTGTGTTTTAAGACTTTCACCGAAAACAGCTTCTTTCAGAAGCTTGTGAATGAATGCGGCAGGGACAGCAATAACCGGCATCAGGCTGTGAAACCGGAAGATCCTGTCCAGTCCGAATACGGAGTCAATAAACTTCAGGCGTGCACTCATAACTAATTGTGCGTTGAACCAGGTAAATGCTGTCGCCCCCAGAATCATAGGCAGCAATCCGGCGGTTCCGTAATATTCGGGATTCGACATATAGATCGCGCTGATCGGGAGTAACGGACTGAGAAAATATATGATAAAAAATATAAATTTTTTCATATGTACAGTCTCTCATATTCATATGTCCAAATCTCAGCAAACTATCTTTATACTTTATAGATTTATATTATAGATCATTTACAATGTTAAACGGTCGCTTGCTGTCCTCAACCCTCTGAAAATTATTCCACACATTATTGTGTATTTTGCAGAACACCTCATGTGTGGTACCTGCAATATGAGGTGAAAAAAGCACCTTATACATCTTATCTTCAGGCAGGTTAAGAAGAGGATTATCCGGCATGACCGGTTCGGGAAACAATGTGTCCAGACCGGCTCCGGCAATGCCGCCAGATATGATTGCTGCTGCCAGGGCACCCTGGTCAACGATCTCTCCCCTGGCCGTATTGATCAGAAATGCTGTCTTTTTCATGGCAGCCAGAAATTCCGAATCAACTAATCCGGTTGTAGCAGGGGTAACCGGCAAATGTATGCTGATAATGTCACACTCCCGTACAATGGCTTCAATGGGAAGGTAATGAGCATGATAATGCTGTTCTTCATCCTCAGAAAGACGGGTGCGGCTGAAATAGCTTACCCTTGCACCGAAAGCTGACAGTCTCTTTGCCGTCTCCCTGGCTATGCTGCCAAATCCGAGGAGTCCGATATGGCAGGAACCGAGCTCATGAATTCCTTCAATGATAAATGCGCTTTTAGCTTGAATCTGCATGCCCGATCTGACCATATGATCACCTTCTGCCAGCCTTCTAAGCAGCGCAAGCATAAGCATAATGGCATGCTCTGCCACGGCTGTACTGTTGACCGCAGCATTGTTGCAGACAAATATGCCCCGGTCATGAGCCGCTATCGTATCTATCTGATTAAACCCGACGCCTTCGGAATGAATAAGCTTCAGGTTCGGCATATTATCTATGACATGGCTGCTGACAGGACAGACCGCATCGACGAGAATATAATCCGCGTCGCTGCCTTCACGCAGTACATCCTCATCCGAATAACCGTAGTCAACAAATACAAGCTCCCAGTCCGCCGGGAATTTTGCCGTATCGCTGTATTTTTCAAGTCGCTTCCTTGATGTAAGAATAAGAAATTTAGTCACAAAATATTCCCTCTCGAGAGCCTATGCTTTCTGCAGAGCAGGATCAGCTGCGCCAGGCATACAGCCAAAGCACTGATTTGTGTTCTTATTCTTTTACATAAGAACAGCAATAATCAGATACTTCATCCGCTGCTACGCGGAAGGATGAATCAGCAGGGACCGAAAAGCTCGAGCCGGCCTCATAGGATACCCACTGTGATTCTCCCGAAAGAAGAACAGCAAGTTTTCCCCCCAGGACTTCCATGATTTCCCTGTCGGCTGTTCCGAATTCATACTCACCCGGCATGATAATTCCAAGTGTCTTTTTTGTTCCGTCTGCAAACATAACCGTACGGCTTGTAACTTTCCCGTCAAAATATATATTGGCCTTTTTGACTATCGTGGCATTCTCAAAATTATCCATGTTTTTCTCCTGTTTCAATTCATTTGTACTGTCAATAAATTGTTGCGTTATCCATTACGCTTTCAAATTTTTCACCGTCAAGACTGAAAAATGCTTCTGTCAGCATGGAATAGGTTTCTTCATCATAACTGTCATATACGTAATACACCGTGCCGTATTCCGATACCTTAACTGTATATACATCCTCGGCAAGCTCTTCAGGGTCGGCATCTTCGGAGTCTTTCACATAATAGAGGGTACCGCCTCCTGCGTATCCGTCAGCATCATCTGCCGTTTCGAAGTCGGCAATAAAGTATATGCCCTTGCCATCCTGAGATACCAGAAGCGGATAACTCTCAACACTGTCTGCAATTTCTTCGGGATCCTTGTCTCCTCGCTGTACCCAGAGAGTCTGCTCGACATCGACATAGTATATGGTTGTCTTATCGGGCATAACAACGAAGGTATCGACATCCTCATCGGAATCTAACTTAACCGGATCAGCATCCAGGTCTCGAAAATCCTTATAGTATAGAAGTTTGCCGGAATCATTCGTGTAGTAAAGAGATTTGCCGTCGGGGGATACGGTTATCCCATACATATATGCATAATCATCCAATTCATCAATATCCGTGCCGTTATAATCTTTGTCCAGATAGGCAATAACGGTTCCGCCGTCTTCATAATCAGTGAATGCCACCAGTAATTCGGCAAAGCTGTCTACATCAGCGATTGCTGAATAAATATCCTGAGAATAGGACTGATAATACTGCATCGATTCCGGAACTAAGGCACGGGATACCTCCATATCAGACACTTTCTCTCTGTCCGCAGCATCAACAGAAATATATGTTGAGCCGTTCTTAACAAAAAGGACATCGGAGCAATCCCTGTTCAGGTAAATTCCGCTGTAAAGGTCAATATCCCCCATCTTTTCGTCAGTATCGCCATGTCTGATGAACAGGGAACCAACTTCAGAATTATCTGTATCAATTTCAACGTAATATATGTATTTACCGTCGTTGGCCATGGCAACAGCTACGAGATTCTCACCTATTTCTTCTGCTTCATCGCCATTAATGCTTACATACCCGGTGAAACTTTCTAAATATCCGTAATCATCCATACTGACATCTGTCGTGTAGGAGATGGACTCACCGTCCGGCGAAAGTGCAAATTCCGTATAAGCGTCCTTAACAATCAATTCCGATTTTTTCGTGCTTACATCATAGACGTACAGGTCGCCTACACTGTCTTCATAAGCATAGTCCTGAAGATAAGCAATTTTGCTGCCGTCAGCAGACAGGCTGAAGCTATATACATCCTCTGCAACATCAACAGCATCCTTGCCGTCACAGTACCAGAGGGCGGCAAGATACTCATCATCAATATCAACAGTCAGTGCAACAGCTTTCCCATCCATAGAATATGCATAGCTGTCTTTCATGCCGTCTATCGTAATGGGCTCATTCTCACCGGTATAAATAAGAGTCTCATCTTCTCCGCTAATGAGAAGGAGCGGTTTCATCGCAGCTTTTGATCCGACGGCACCGGGTCCCGAAAAAACATTCCAGGCAATTATGATCCCGACAGCAACAACTGCAAGTGCAGCGACTGCGATCAATGCGATCAGGACAGGCTTGCTTTTAGTGCTTTTTTTGTTTGCTGCCGGAGCTGCCGCTGAATTGGTCTCGACAGGCGAAGCGGCAGTCGGAGGAACAGAAGAGACCGGAATCACGACTGGCTGTGATGTAAAAGAGGAAACCGACTGTGAGGCCGAAACCCCGATAACAGGCTGATCAGCATTATTCGCATCTCCCGAACCGCTGATCACCGGTTTTCCACAGACTGCGCAAAACTTCGAATCATCAAACAGCTGTGCTCCGCATTCTTTACAATTCATATGATAATCCTCCCCCATATTATGAAAACACCCGGAAATATGATTGACTAACAGCAAGATAATTTTATTTTTATATTATCATATCATCTCCCTGAAGTAAAAATTTGTTTTTTTCATATATGCTTTATTCTGGAAGTTTCTCGATGTATAATTCTTTGAGTCACCAAGGTCTTGCAATTCATAAAACATTTCAGAAAGGTTCGGCGGCTTACCGCTCGATTCGTGCATATATGAGACAGGACAGATTTAACAATATATACGGAGCCAGGAAAAACCAGATCGCCCGCCAGAGAAGATTCATCGCAATCCTCTGCATTATTATATGTGTTCTGTGCGTAGGTGCATCTGTCGTCCTTATCAAGAATATTCTGGATAAAAAACGTGGCGGGGTACCTGTACAGACGACCACACAGCAGACGTCCGCGGATGCTTCCGTTCCGCTCGGCACAACAGCTTCGGAAACCGGTGTGCCTTCCGTCACTCCGGCAGTATCAGACCCCTCAGCCGAAGCATCCGGACAGACGATTTCTGAGGAACAGCGCGTTACCGCTCTTGCTGCCCTCAATAATTCCGTCAAGACACTGCTTGACGCCAGGACAGGGCGCTACAGTGTGTATTATCTGAATCTGAATAATGGCGAAACATTGGGATACGAGGCATCTATCCCGATGGTCGCAGCATCTTCGATTAAGATTGCCTATAACACATACCTATACAAAAAGGCAGCCGAAGGTGCGTTTTCAATGGAAGAGCAGATGGCCTACAGCAGCCTGCCCTATCCGGAAGGTGATTTCGAGTCAGGCACCGGTACGATCCAGACTTCTCCCGATGGATCCAAATTTACCTTAAGCGAGGTCTCCAGGCTATCCATAACGATCAGCGATAACTGTGCGACGAACATGATTCTGCGCAAGCTCGGCGGAATTGATGCTGTTAACACTGAATATATGGCGCCGATCAGTGCGGTTGTCGATTACCGCACACCAGTATCATATACGGATTATGCCGGCAATGAGCAAAGCGGCAAACAGAGAACATCGGCGGTTGACCTTGCGATGTATGCGAAGAACCTGTACATCTTGAATAAGGCAGCGCCTGCTTCTTACGAACAGCTGATGACGGATCTTTTCACAACGGAATATACATGGGGTATCCCGGCCGGAGTCCCGACGCAGTATAAAGTCGCCCACAAAGTCGGATTCAATCCTGCCTATGGTTCAAATAATGATGTCGGAATTGTATTTGCCCAGGAAGATTACGTTCTTTGTGTCATGACAGAATCTGCCGACGGTGCTGCTTCCCAGGACATTATCGGACAGGTATCCAGGCTGGTTTCCGATTACATAACGGCATGTCATTCCTGATCTGCAGAAACGGCGGCCACAGCTGCCGTTATTTTTTTTACCGGCCGGGTCCTGCGCTCAGACAGATACAGCCCGCTTAGTATGAGAAGTGTGCCGATCAGTGCTGCCGGGGTAATGCGTTCCTTAAGAATCCACGATGCAAAAAGAATATCCACGAAAGGCACTAAATAAATATAGGCCGATGTTTTCATAGCACCTAATACATGAAGGGCAAAATTCCATGTCGCAAAACAGACGGCACATGCGCCGACCCCCAGATAAAGGAATGCGGCAATGATTTCGGGTTCTGCAAGCGCATGTAAATCAGGATCAAACCCCATAATGGCAAGAGCAGGAACCATGAACACAAGTCCATAGAAAAAGGTCTTCCTGGTCAGAACAATTACTGAATACCCGAAGGCCTGAATTTTTTTCTGCAATATTGAATAGACGGCCCATATAACCGCTGCGAGTGCTGCAAGAATGTCGCCGGCCGGATTGAGCCGCAGAACAAATTTCCCGTTCAGTGAGACAAGAATGATACCCGAAAAGGCAATGACAAATCCCGTGATGAATTTACCGGATATCTTTTCTCCCTCAAGAAAATAACTGGCAAATAGCGCGGCAAAAATCGGCGCTATTGCGACAATGATTCCGACATTTGACGCGGTGGAATACGTGAGGGCAATATTTTCCAGAAGATAATAAAGAGTAACGCCGGTAAGTCCGGCCGCTGCAAAATACAGCTCCTGCAGAAATGTCCGGACCGGTTTTTTCTTATTACTTAAAAAGTCAGGAATTGATACACATGCGAGCGCTGCATACCCAAGCATAAATCGTATGAACAGAATCTCTGCTGCGGAAAATTGTTCCAAAAGAAGTTTTGTGGCAACAAAAGTCGTTCCCCAGACAATAATCGTAACCAGGGCCACAGAGTGGGCCAGAATATTTTTGTTTTTCATTGCACCCTCGATTCCCGTTCTATCTGTCAGCGAAAATTTTACGGCTCCATTCGACAGCCGCATCACCGGGCTCCGGTGTCTCTCTCAGATGACACTTGATGCCAAGCTCTTCCCACTTAAATTCACCCATTTTATGAAACGGAAGCAGGTCTGTCCGCTCAATGCAGCTGTATTGGGCAAGTCTTTTCGCGCCGCTGCACAGCATCGGGTTAGAATCCTGAAATGCTTCCTCACTGCTGATCAGTTTACCCGAATCATCCCTGTCAAACAAGGTTATTCCGGGAACCAGAACATGGCGGATCCATACAGGTTTCTTTTTTTGCTCACAGTAATCAAGGAGCGACCATGCATTTTTCGTATCAGATCCTGTCAGGCTGAGCGCCGTGCCATCGTCAAATGCCTTGATATCGAGAAGAATCATGTCGGCTTCATCAACGGCGGAAGAACATGCGGAGAGCGGTATCGCGCCGGATGTGTCGACTGCACAGTGCAGACCGCCCCGGGTATGGCATTCCCGAAACAATGCGCACACAAATTCCGGCTGAAGAAGCGGCTCGCCGCCGGACACCGTGACACCCCCGCTTAAATAGCTGCGATATCGGAGAATGTCTGAGACCTGCTCTTCAGCAGTGGTCAGCACACCGCCCTCTGTATCCCATGTATCGGGATTGTGGCAATACCCGCAGCGCAGCGGACAGCCCTGCATGAACACAATATAACGAAGACCCGGGCCATCCAATGCACCCAGGGTCTCGACGGAATGGACTCTGCCTGTAATTTGATTACATTTTTGCATGAACGGTACGGCGGACAACATCAAGCTGCTGCTCGCGGGTCAGCTGTATGAAATGTACGGCATAACCTGATACACGTATAGTCAGCTGCGGATAATTCTCCGGATGTTCCATTGCGTCCAGCAGGACTTTGCGCTGGATGACATTGACATTCATATGATGGCCGCCGTCACGGAAGTATCCGTCCATAAGGTCGGACAGGTTATCCTTCTGTTCCGGAAGCTGGGCACCGAGGGTCGCGGGAAGAATCGAAAATGTATAGGAAATGCCATCTTCGCTGTAATCATAGGGAAGCTGGGCGACGGAACGCATCGCTGCAACTGCACCTTTCCTGTCACGTCCGTGCATCGGATTTGCACCCGGTGCAAACGGCTCGCCGGCTTTTCTGCCGTCGGGTGTCGAACCGGTCTTTTTGCCGTATACGACATTAGACGTTATGGTGAGGATGGAAAGCGTCGGTTTGCTGTCACGGTATGTCTTATGCTTGGAGAGCTCTGTCATGAAATTCCGCACGACCATTGCCGCGATCATGTCCGGGCGCTGGTCATCATTGCCGAAGGCAGGATAGTCACCCTCAATAACAAAGTCAGTTGCCAGGCCGAGCTCATTGCGGACAGGCTTCACACGGGCATAGAGAATCGCACTGAGGCTGTCGACGACAACCGACAGGCCGGCCATGCCGCAGGCAGTGGTCCGGAGAACCTTCTCATCGTGAAGCGCCATCTCAAGTTTCTCGTATGAATACTTATCGTGCATGTAATGAATAATATTAAGTGTATTGATATATAGCTTGCATAACCAGGCGCATGTCTCTTCGAAACGTGCCAGTACCTGCTCGTAGTGTAAGTACTCACCGGTCAGGGGCTCCCGGAAGGGTCCGATCTGCTCACCGGTTTTTTCGTCGCGTCCGCCATTGATTGCATAAAGAAGTGCTTTGGCAAGATTGGCCCTCGCGCCGAAGAACTGAAGCTGCTTACCGACACGCATGGCGGAAACACAGCATGCGATCGCATAATCATCACCAAACTTTTCACGCATGAGATCATCGTTTTCATATTGGATTGAAGAGGTGTCAATCGATAAGCCGGCACAGTAGTTTTTGAAGGCATCCGGAAGCTTCGGGCTCCACAGAACCGTCATATTCGGCTCCGGTGCGGGTCCGAGGTTGGTAAGCGTATGAAGGAACCGGTATGACATCTTCGTGACCATATGACGGCCGTCGAGGCCAATGCCGGCGATCGCTTCGGTTACCCATGTCGGATCACCGGAAAACAGTTCGTCATATTCGGGCGTACGCAGGAATCGGACCATACGAAGCTTCATAATGAAATGATCAACAATTTCCTGTACCTGTTCCTCGGTCAGTGTACCGTCATCGAGGTCACGCTGAGCATAAATGTCGAGAAAAGTAGATACGCGGCCAAGTGACATTGCAGCCCCGTTCTGTTCTTTCACGGCTCCGAGGAATGCGAAATACAGCCACTGAACGGCTTCCTGGAAATCTGTCGCGGGCACGGATATATCGAATCCATAACCCTGGGCCATTTTTGTCAGCTCATACAGGGCCCGGATCTGCTCGGATATCTCTTCACGTTCCTGGATCGCAGCTGCATCCATCACATCGGAGACACAGTTGTTCTTTGCTTTTCTCTTCTGATCGATTAAAAAATTCGTGCCGTATAGCGGAACACGCCGGTAATCACCGATGATCCGGCCGCGGCCGTAAGAATCAGGAAGGCCTGTAATCAGCCCGGCATGCCTGACTTTCTGCATTTCAAGGGTATATGCATCAAAGACACCGTCATTATGCGTTTTTCTGTATTTGAAAACGTGCTCGACCTGAGGGTCCATTTCGCGCTCATAGGCTTTCAGCGATGTGCGCACCATGCGGATTCCGCCAAACGGCATAATGGCCCGCTTAAGTGGTTTATCCGTCTGAAGCCCGACGATTTTCTCGAGGCCTTTTGAAATATATCCGGGTTTGTGAGAATTGATCGTAGAAATCGTCTGCACATCAATGTCCAGAACGCCGCCGGCTTTGATTTCTTTCTCTCGCCAGGCAAGTACTTCAGCCCAAAGGGCATTCGTATTATCTGTTGGAGGACTAAGGAAGGACTCGTCTCCGTCATAAGGCTTATAGTTTCGGGTAATAAAATCCCTAACATGTATGTCTTCGCACCATTTTCCAGGAACAAACATTAGCATCTACCTCATTGATGTCAAAACGACTTTGCTTCGCACACAACAATCATATCGTACTTTCCACATCGCGCCACATGGTTTTTGGCAAAAAGAAATACTAAATTTTACCCGTTTTCATGAGAAAAATAAGTGATCCAGCACAATTTTCACTCCGATTCCGATAAGTATGAGACCGCCCGCTATTTCTGCGACCTTACCGAAAACCGGTCCGATGCGGCATCCGAGCGCTCCGCCGAGATATGAAAAGGCAAATGCAACCACTCCGATAAGGGCGGCAGGCCACCAGATGTCAGACTGAAGGAATGCCATGCTTACACCGACAGCCAGTGCATCGATTGAAGTTGCGACAGCAAGTATGAAAAGCCGTTTCATGGTTAAAAGATCCACAGCCATAAAGCCCTTTCTCATAACGGCGGCATCAGGTGAATCAGGTATTACGGCAGAACTGCCGCCTGCGTCGGAAATAACCGGACAGCTCGGTGCATCTGCCAGAATTTCTTCTTCGCTCCTTGATGCAAAAGCCTCCCACAGCATTTTCCCGCCGATAAGAGTTAGAAGTGCAAAAGCAATCCAGTGATCGAAATTTTCAATATATGCGCGGAAACGTGTTGCACCAAAAAAGCCCGCAACCGGCATTGCGCATTGGAAAAGTCCGAACATGAGGCTCATCCGCACATTATGTTTCCAGTTGAAATCACAAACCGTCATCCCTGTTGAAACCGAGACGGCAAAAGCATCCATGGCGAGACCAACCGCAATGAAAAACACTGTAATAAAGCTCATATACACCCTCTTTTCGTTCTTGCATTTTGCATTTTTTTACTTTGTCTGTCAACGCAAAACCGGAAAAATCACCCGGATGCCATATTCCTTTCTTCACGAGCCGGCTTTTTCATGTTATTGTTAATAAAAATGAAAACAAAATGGGGGTATTTGTGCGTTTCTTCACTTCATTCTTCATTTGTTTTTATACCGCACGCGCCCAGTCAGTTTCAAAACCGGTTTTTTGCAGGATCATCGGAGATGATTCTTCAGATTTGAAAAGAGGTGTATATGTACATGAGAAAGACTAAGATTATCTGCACGCTTGGACCTGCTGCGGATTCTGATGAAATTGTCCGCAAACTGATGCTTGAAGGAATGAATGTCGCCAGGTTCAATTTTTCGCACGGTTCGCACGAAGAACACAAACAGCGTATGGACAGGGTTAAGCGCCTGCGTGAGGAGCTTAATCTTCCGATCGCCCTTCTCCTTGATACAAAGGGTCCGGAGATCAGAACCGGTTCCTTTGACGGCGGTAAAACCACGCTTGTCGAGGGTGAAACCGTCATTATCCGATACGAAGATATTCTCGGCAGTGACAAGGAGTTTTCCGTTACCTACAAAGAACTCCCCGAGGATGTTAAGCCCGACACCAAGATCCTGATCGACGACGGCCTGATTGAGCTGGTTGTCATCAAGGTTAAAGGCAAGGATATTTATTGCCGTATCGAAAACGGAGGACAGATCTCTGATAAAAAAAGCATCAACGTTCCGGGCGTCGAGCTGCGGCTCCCGGCCCTTACAAAGAAGGACGAAGATGATATTGTCTTCGGTATCGAGAATGATATCGACTTTATTGCCGCGTCTTTCGTAAGAAAGCCCCGCGATGTACAGGAGATCCGCCATATCCTTGAAAAACACAATGCACAGGGTATCAACATCATTGCGAAGATCGAGAACGGCGAAGGTGTCACCAACTTTGATGATATCCTCAAAGTCACCGACGGCATCATGGTCGCCCGCGGAGATCTCGGTGTCGAGATTCCTGCTGCAGAGGTTCCTATTGTCCAGAAGAGATTTATTCTTCAGTGCCATTTTGCCGGTAAAGTGTGTATCACCGCCACACAGATGCTTGACTCCATGATCAGGAACCCCCGCCCGACCCGTGCCGAAGTTAGTGACGTAGCTAATGCTATTTTTGACGGGACAAGTGCCGTCATGCTTTCCGGCGAGACAGCTTCCGGCAAATATCCGGTTGAGGCTCTTCAGATGATGGTCGAAATCGCCCGTCAGACAGAAAGCTCCATCGATTACTGGAAAGCTCTCCAGAATACCCACTACACAATGCTCTCGTCCGTTGCAAATGCCATCAGTCACGCTACATGCACCACTGCTATGGACTTAAACGCAAAGGCGATCATAACCATTACGCATGCAGGACGTACGGCACGTTTCGTCTCACGTTTCCGTCCTGCCTGCCCGATTGTAGCAACTACGGTTTTCCCGCGTATTCAGCGCCAGCTGAACCTGTGCTGGGGCGTCTCACCCATTCTTGTCGATGAAATCCAGACTACTGACCAAATGTTTGAAGTCGGAAGCCAGGCTGCAAAAAAATGCGGATTCCTGTCTGACGGAGACATCATCGTCATGACCGGCGGAACACCTGTAGGCATGAGCGGAACCACCAATACGATCAAGGTTCAGTCTATCGGCCACTCCATCGTCCAGGGCAAAGGACAGCCGGGCGGAGAGAATGCTGCCACCAAGGTCTCGGGCACGGTTATGATCATTCACGATCCGGAACATTTGGGAGATATTTCCATCACCACTGCTGAAGATATCATTCTTGTCGCTCCATATACGAACAACCGTATGATGCCTCTTATACGTAAGGCGGCAGCCCTGGTTGTTGAAGATGATGATCCGGTCAGCCATGCCGCCACGGTTGCGATGGCGCTCGAATTGCCCTGTGTCCTTTCCTGCGAAAACGCGACCCGCCTTCTTAAGGAAGGCACAATGGTCATGGTTGATGCGGAACGCGGCATTGTGTCCTGACCTTACTATACTCATCTTCAGATCCGGAGGGTAAATAATGTCCTTTTCTTATCTGGTGATTCTTTTTTCAGTGTACAGTTTTATCGGCTGGGCTATGGAAACGCTGTACTGTTCCATCATGTCCCAGAAATTTGTCTACCGGGGATTCCTCATCGGTCCCGCGTGCCCGATATACGGCTTCGGGGCACTCGGTGTCATATTTATACTGTCACCGTTTGAAAAACATCCGGAACTGGTTTTCCTCTTCGGGATCATATTAACCTCCGTCCTGGAATATGTAGTCAGTATCATTCTTGAAAAGCTGTTCAAAAAATCCTGGTGGGACTACAGTGACAGGAAATTCAATGTAAACGGCCGGATTTGTCTGATGAACAGCGCCCTTTGGGGTCTCCTCTCTCTATTTTTAATCTATGTGGCACATCCGTTTTTGTCGAAGCTGCTCGTGCTTGTCCCGCTGCAGACCGCAGCCTTTGCAGCGGGACTTTTTACCCTTCTTTTTGCAGGGGACCTCATACTGTCTGTCCGCAACACACTCGATTTCAATCGCGAAATGGCCAAAATATCCGAAATCACGGACAGAATTGAACGTAAAAGGGATGAGATCAAAGGTACCATTGAAGCGTTCCGCGATGAACAGAAGGAAAAACTCGAATTTGAACTTGCGGCCCTTCTTGAACTCCAGGAGGAGAGCCTTGCTCAGTTCTTCCGAAGGATGCGCCGTATTCTTTCAGCCTTCCCTCATATGCGTCTTCAGCGCAGAGACAAGCTCTCTTTACGGGACCGGCTCCTGAGCTACCGCTGGAAAAAATAAGCTGCTGAGAGAAGTGGTGAACCAGCTGTTATTAAGCTGTATTTTGACGGCATTTGTGGTGGCTTATCACCATGACAGTGCCCTAAAACCCTTCAAACCCCGGCATTCTTTTCTTTTGTTCCGCCATATGCTATAATTGCAGAGGCAAGTTCTGTGTTGGACACTTCTTGCCGCAACGCCGAACCTGCACTGTTCAATTGCATGATGGAAGGACACTATGAAATTTATCGGTTTACCAAAGACAGTAAAAAAGAAGAACGAAGTAGTCCGCTCCGTCTTTGGTGCTTTTCTTTTGGTGTCGCTTATTGTTGTATGTGTCCTCGGAGCCGAATCCCTTTTTACGGCTTCACGGACAACGACTTCAGCTTCTGAAGCTGCCATCACCACTGTCGCTCCGACTCCGGCTGCCACCGAACTGGCACCGCTGGACATGGATGCAACAACACCCTCGATTGGTTCACGTTCAGGCGATACAGCTGTGCTGCCTGCAGAAATAACCCCGACACCCTCTTCCACACCCTCTTCCACACCATCCGCTGCACCGACGGCCTTGGCCTCACCGACAGCTGCCCCGGCCAAGGCTACAGAGACAGCGGAGTCCGTACATTACTATGTCACTGCGGAACTTACGATCCGTTCAGGCCCGGGTAAAGAATTCGACAGGGTCGGTTCCTATCAGGCCGGCGATGAAATAGACACAATTGCATCCACCAGTAATGGCTGGAAAAAAATAGATGATGGCAAATACGTTATCAGGGATTACCTTTCAACAACCCCTCCCGAGACTGAGATGTCCGGTACTTATTATGCAGTCGGAGAGATCAACGTCCGTTCCGGACCGGGCACCGAGTATGAAATTACAAAAACACTTGCACAGGGAGATGCCATAACCGTTGTATCCGTAACCACAACCGGCTGGTACCGGACCGCCAAGGGCACATATGTCAGAGCTGACATGTGCACGGCAACCCCGCCTGCCACTCCAACGCCTACACCTACACCCAAGCCGACACCTACACCGAAGCCTACACCTACCCCTACCCCGGCACCCGGAAGCCTTTCCTATGTCGGCGAATTTAAAATTACGTATTATGGTCCTACGGGACATTCTACATACACAGGAACTGAATGCACCGAAGGTCGTACTATCGCTGTAGATCCCAGTGTGATCCCGCTTGGATCCAAGGTCTATATTGAGGGTATTACAGTCGGCGGCGACGGATATTTCATTGCTGAAGATATTGGCGGTGACATCCAAAACAATTGGATAGATATTTATGCTGATGATGGAGAGTCTTCCTCCTACACAACAAAGTTTAATATTAATGTCTATATTGTAAACTGAACCCATCTATAGCTGCCAGGATAATCCGGTGGCTTCCCGCTGCATTACGCGCCAGATTTCTGCGTGATGTGATCCCCGGTGTATGCCCGATTTTTCGCGCATTCACTTCGGGGTATTTTCTATTGATCAAAATAACCGAAAGGAATTACTTATATGCCAAGCGAAAAAAAGAAAAATCCAGGTCTTTCCCCAAAACAAAAAACCGAAGCTAATCCTTCATCCGTCGATTACAACAACACAGTCAGGCTCCCGGGAAGAGCAAAGCCGACTGAGGTACATACTTCCAACCCTGCTAAAGTCTCAGAAACACAGGCACAAAAGTCTGCAAAACCGGCGGTTGTTACCAGAACGCCGAGAATCCGGGCAACAGCAGCGAATCCTTCCCCTGCACCCTCCGGAATTCCCTCCCGCCCCCGTACAGCTATGCCTTCGAGGGCAGCCGCCCCTGCCAGACCGGAAACAATCTCTTCAAAGCACGCCAAGCCGGTGAAAACCGTACAGTCAGGCCCAGTCAAGTCATCTGATGAAAAGATGCCTGATTTCTATCTTCAGTCTAAGGTAAAACCCAAGAACAAAGAGAAGAAAAAGGGTGCGCTCCGGGTCATCCCGATCGGCGGTCTCGGCGAAATCGGCAAAAACATGACACTTCTCGAATTCGCAAATGATATCATTATCGTAGACTGCGGCATGGCTTTCCCCGAAGAGGATATGCCTGGAATTGACGCCGTTATTCAGGATTACTCCTACGTCCTGCAGAATAAGGATCGTGTCAGGGGCGTATTCATAACGCACGGACACGAAGATCATATCGGAGCCCTTCCCTACCTGATGCGCGATCTGAAGTGTCCTATTTACGGCGGCAAGCTGGCGATAGAACTCATTCGCGGCAAGCTTACCGACAAGGGCACCGGCACGCGCGGCATCGAGCTGAAGCATTGCCTTGCAGGTGATGTGATCAAAGCCGGCAACTCCTTCTCAGTCGAATTCATACGGGTAAATCACAGCATCGCCGATGCATTTGCCCTTGCAATCCGCACACCGGCCGGTACTGTCATTCATACCGGCGACTTTAAAGTCGACTATACGCCGATTGACGGCGAACCGATTGATCTTCAGAGATTTGCCCAGTTTGGTTCCGAAGGAGTACTTCTCCTTCTTGCTGACAGCACGAACGTTGAAGTTCCAGGTTCATCCCCCTCCGAGCGCCAGGTCGGCGAGTCTTTTCAGCGCATTTTCCAGAATGCCCCGGGACGCCTCATCGTCGCGACTTTCTCCTCACATGTACACAGAATGCAGCAGATTTTCACGGCTGCTGAGAAGTTCGACAGAAAAGTAGCCCTGGTCGGCCGAAGCATGCTCAATGTTTTCGCCGCGGCGAATTCGCTCGGTTACCTGGAGATGAAACCGGATACATTAATTGACATCAATGAAATTGACCGTTACCAGCCCGAGCAGATTGTCATTCTGACAACCGGCAGCCAGGCCGAGCCGATGGCCGCACTCACCCGCATGGCATACGCTTCCCACAAGATAGTGGAAATTCATCAGGGTGATACTGTTATTTTGTCGGCAAACCGCATTCCCGGCAACGAGAAGCCGATCTACCGTGTCATTAACGAGCTTTTCCGCCTGGGTGCAACCGTCATCTACGAGGCACTTGCTGATGTACACGTTTCCGGACATGCATACAGGAATGAACTTCAGCTGATTCATCAGCTGGTGAAACCGCGCTATTTCATGCCTGTTCACGGTGAATACCGTATGCTTTTCCGTCATGCGCAGCTGTCACATGGCTTAGGACAGTCCTGGAATAATATTTTCATCCTGAATAACGGCGATATCTTCGAATGTTCAAAGGATATGGCGAGGATCTCAGGATATATCAATGCCGCGGCCGTTTTAATCGATGGTTCCGGTGTCGGTGATCTGGACAACCGTGTGCTTCGTGATCGCCGCCTGCTCGCAGATGATGGTGTCGTAGCCGTCTCGCTGGTCATTGAAAGGAAGGGCAACAAGCTTGCTGCTCCTCCGACCGTGCAGGCTATGGGCTTTCTGTATGAAAGTGAATCCGCACAGGTTATAAGGGAGTGCTCCGATAAGCTAACCGCTTATATCGGCAAGTGCAACCAGCAGAACAGAATGGTCAGCTCCGTTGTTGAGTCAGGCCAGATGCGCGATTACCTGAAGAGCCTGCTCTTCGAAAAGACAAAAAGAAGGCCAATGATCCTTATTTCCGTTACACAGGTGTGATCGGAAACTGGAATCATCGGCTCAGTCAGGCCAATACAGGCCGGTTGAATCATACCTTCTAATATGAAATCGAAGGAAAACTTAGTGTCCGCGGCGTACCTCGAGTACGTCGCGGATTGCTTTTAGTCTCCCGACGACACGGTCGTACTGGTTCTGGCTCTTTACTTCTATCGTCATATTGAAATTTGCCGTCACATCCTTCATCGCCTGCATCTGAGCAGTGATGATCGAGACTTTTTCCTCGGAGATAGCATTCGAAATATCTGCAAGAAGATGACGCCTGTCATGCGCGAGAATATTGATCTCGATCTGATAGCTTCCCTGCTCGCCGCGCTGATCCCAATATACTTCAATCAGGCGCGATGCCTTTTCCGCGTCTTTTGCCGTATCCCCGGAATTCTTCATGATATTCCTGATATTCGAACAGTCAGTGCGGTGGACTCCGACGCCGTTGCCCCGGGTGACATAACCTATGATTTTGTCTCCGGGAACAGGACTGCAGCAACGGGACAGGTGCACCAGACAGTTTTCGATTCCCTTGACAATAATGCCGGAATCGTTGCCTTTCTTATTCTTGCGGACCGTTTTGCTTTTCGGAAGTGATTTGGCGGACAGGATTACATTCTCTTCCGTAATACCCGACGGCAGCGGAGAATAGACAACCTGGCCACCCGAAGTAATGCGGTAGCCAAGACTGAAGCGCTCGTCTTCCGGCAGGGACCTTATGTACTCATCTTTTAGCTTGCTGACAATCTTCGAAGCCGGAATACCGCCGTAACCGACAGATGCATACATGTCATCAAGTGTACTGAACGACATCTTTCGAAGCACTGTGTCCATGAATTCGCTGCGCGTCAAATGGGCATACGAGAAACCTGTCTTTTTGATTTCACGCTCAATAACTTCACGGCCGTGAACGATATTCTCATCGCGCATCTCTTTTTTAAACCACTGGTTTATTTTAGAGCGGGCGGCGGAACTCTTGACGATCTTCAGCCAGTCACGGGACGGCCCGTGTACTTTCTCAGAAGCGAGAATCTCAATAATGTCACCATTCTGGAGCTCATAAGTCAGCGGCACAATACGTCCGTTCACCTTTGCACCGTACATCCTGTTGCCGACACCGCTGTGAATCGTATATGCAAAATCGATCGGGACAGAATGCGCCGGCAGTGAAATGACATCGCCCTTGGGTGTGAATACAAAGACTTCTTCCGCTACCAGCCCATTTTTGAGTGTATCCAGGAACTCACCGGCATCTTTGGAATCGCCCTGCCAGTCAAGGAGCTGGCGCAGCCAGGAAAGCTTATTGTCGATGGAATCGGGTGAATTGTGCGGGCCGGCCGTATTACCATCCTTATATCTCCAATGTGCGGCAATTCCGTATTCGGCTGTCCTGTGCATGGAAAATGTACGGATCTGCACTTCAAACGGTATGCCCTTTTTACCGATGACTGTCGTGTGAAGTGATTGATACATATTCGGCTTGGGCATGGCAATGTAGTCCTTAAAACGGCCGGGCATCGGGTAAAATAAGTCATGCACAAGGCCGAGGACTGCATAACAGTCAGAAACCGTACCGACAATGATGCGGCATGCAAACAGGTCGAAAATCTGATCAAGCGTCTTTCCCTGCTGCTTCATTTTGCTGTAAATACTGTAAAAGTGCTTGGGGCGTCCCTCGATCTCGGCATCAATACCCATTTCGCCGATTCGTGTCTGCAGTTCGCTTACGACCTCGGAAAGGAACTCTTCCCGCTCTGACCGCTTCTGTGAAATCGCGCCGACGAGCTCATAATAGGCATCACGGTCGAGGTAACGAAGACACAGGTCCTCAAGTTCCCATTTTATTTTATAAATACCAAGCCGGTGGGCAAGCGGAGCATAGATGTCCTTGGTCTCCCTTGCTTTTTCCATTTGTTTTTCAGGCGGAAGGTGCTTGATTGTACGCATATTATGGAGGCGGTCGGCAAGCTTGATCAGCACGACGCGGATATCCTTGGCCATGGCCAGGAACATCTTGCGCATGTTTTCGGCCTGCGTCTCTTCCTTAGATGAATACGGGATCCGGCCGAGTTTTGTGACGCCGTCTACCAGAAGAGCGACATCTTCTCCGAATAATTCAGCAATCAGGGCTACGCTTACATCCGTATCTTCTACCGTGTCATGAAGGAGCGCAGCTGTCAGTGTATCGGAATCAACCTCAAGCTCTGTCAGGATTTCGGTGGTCGCCAGCGGATGAATGATATACGGCTCTCCGGTTTTACGCAGCTGCGTGCCATGCGCCTTGAGCGCAAAAACAAAGGCGCGGCGCAGCTTCTCCGAGTCATCCTTTTCCGCATAACTCTTGTAACGCTGAAGAACTTCTTCGAACGATTCAAGAATATCGGGATCCAGATTCTCAGGGAAAGCAGAATCGCGCAGATCCGTCTCGAAGAGCTCCAGTTTTCTGGCCTCTTCGGATCTCTCTAACATTTTTGCCTGATCTTTCTTGCTGTCCGGCGTCATTGCGGGTTGCCTCCCTCGCCAAAGAGTCGTTGATATGTCGGTGTATTTTCCAGTTTAACCTTGCCATCGACAAATAACAAGGTGAAGCACACCCTCTGCCCCCTGCGTGTATAGAAACGGATTAATCCGGCCTCAGAAAACACATCCAGCACGCGGCCGAGAGCGAAACCGTGAAGTGAAATCCCGTAGTTGACCGATACAAATCGGGCCATGAGACCTAAGTCGCAAAGCGTGATTTCATCGGCGCAGCGAGTGCGGAGGAACTGATAAACTTTTTTAAAATCCTCTTTTTCAGGAAGGAGCTTCTCTATTTTCACTTTCGACAGTACAGCCAGCTGCTTCATCGGAAGATGGTTCTCATATAACTTTTCGAACACACCGGGAGTATCCTCAAGAAGTCTTCCCGACTTTGGAAAATGCATGTCTACGACCTGCATGGATAATGACTCGCGGTTCTTCCAGGCAGAAACCGACAGTCCAAAAACAACATCAACCTGACTTCCCGAACGGTACAGCTCCTCGAGATGTCCCATGCCGAATGCAATGCCGTCAAACACCTTCTCCTCACCGGAAAGTACAGGTATCGAAAAGCGAAGCTTCAGATGCTTACCTTTGCTGCAGCCTGTTGTGTTAACAATCCTGCAGTTTTTTGCCAAAAACCGGGGTTCACGGTTACCTTCGCCAAAAGGAGCCAGGCCTGCAATCTCACGGCACGTGTCCAGCGTAAGGGCATCTGCTGTCAGCAGTTCATCAATTTCAACAGAAGGTTCATATGGCTCTGCCGTATTTTTACGTTCGTATTCTTCCAGCCGTCCGGCAAATAACGGGAATTGTTCGGAGGATACCGAAATGCCGGCTGCTTTCGGGTGTCCGCCGAACTGTTCGGTGAACTCCTGTGCATACAGGATAGCTTCGAGAATATTGTATCCCTCGCATGCCCTCGCCGATCCCTTCAGGATGCCCTGATGTCCGGAGACTTCCGTGAATACAATTGCCGGCCGGCTGTAGCGAGCCACAAGGCGGGAGGCGACAATGCCGATTACGCCCGGATGCCAGTCTTTTCCACATACAAGTATCGGGCCGGTCTGCGCATGCACGACAGCCTGACCTTCAGCCGGATTCTCTAAAAGAGCGACTGCTTCTTCAAAAATAGCCAGTTCAATCTCCTGACGGCGCGTGTTTTCCCGGGAAAGCTCCTCAGCAAGTTCAAAGGCAAAATCTTCATCTTCTGTCATAAGTAGTTCAACAGCCCTCGAAGCATCACCCATACGTCCGGATGCGTTGATACGCGGAACCAGCAAAAAGCTGACAGACCCTGTCGAAAGTGCCTGATCCTTCTGCTGGGCAGCGGCATACAGCGCACGGATACCAACACGCCTCAGCTGTGCCAGCAGTATCATGCCCTCTTTGACAAGAATCCTGTTTTCATCAAGAATCGGAACAACATCAGCAATTGTGCCGAGTGCTGCAAGATCGAGATATACTCGCCAGTCATCAGGCTTTGTATACGGCGCCAGATAGCCGCAGAGGGCCTGGACAAGCTTTAATGCAACACCTACACCGGACAGCTGAGAAAACGGATAAAGGCTGTCCAGGCGCTTGGCATTCAGAATCGCATATGCATCCGGAAGCGTTGGCTTCACTTCATGGTGGTCTGTTACAATTACATCAATACCGGCCCGGTTCAGCTGTGCGATTTCGTCAACGTTAGCAACACCGCAGTCTACCGTAATCACCAGTGAAGGTTTTCGATCAGCAATTTTTGAAAAAAGAGCCTCCGACATTCCATACCCCTCTGAAAGGCGGTCCGGTATCAGATAGGAGCAGTCTGCCCCTGCTTTTCGAAGAAAAAGCATGAGAAGCGCGGTCGAAGTAATGCCGTCGGCATCATAATCCCCATACACCAGAATTCGTTCCTGCCGGTCGAGGGCCGTTATTATACGCGCGCAGGCACGCTCCATATCGGGAAAAAGCGCAGGATCATGCCAGCCATTATGGTCGTCGGACAGAAAAGCCCGGCGGTCCTCACTCTCTGTGACCCCCCTTGAAAAAAGAAGACGCTGCGCCAGCGGGAGACTTTCATCCTCCGTCGAAACAGGCAGGGGCAACTTCCATTTTTTCTCAATAAGTATCAAAATATATCCTTTCCAGGTAAACCCAGATAATAAATGAATTGATAAAAGAAAAAAACCCGATGCAAATGCATCGGGTCCTTACCAGTCAATTTGCAAAATCAGCGCTTACGCTTTCTGGCAGCTTCTGACTTCTTCTTACGTCTTACGCTTGGCTTTTCGTAATGTTCTCTCTTACGAACCTCGGCAAGAACTCCCGATCTCGCGCATGAACGCTTAAAACGACGCAGGGCACTATCAAGGGACTCGTTTTCCTTAATTCTGATTTCTGACACTTTTATCCCTCCCCTCGTGCGTTAAACTCATGAGCTATAATTCCGCTAAACCGTCAATACTTATAACTCATAACGTTGGTATTATACCCGTAAAAACAAGTTGCGTCAAGCTAATTGCGGGCGCTGTTCCTCTTATTCTTCGATAAAATTATTATAATTGTTTTAGTGATCCATTGCACATAATTCTTCGAAAACCGTGAAACAGGCAGAAAAAATATTCAAACTTTTTGCAATTTATGCTTGCTCAAACTGCATTTAGTGTGTAGAATCTGTTTTGTGCAAGGGTGCTGTCGCGACCACCCTGCATCTGACAGAATGCATATATGCATAACTATTTCGGAGGCAATGAAGTCACTGAAGTTAGGATCACACCCTGGTGTGGCCGGCTGAGGTGGCTTTTTTTATTGGGAGGATTACTATGAATGCCGACATCGCCTGGCTGCTGACTTCTTCTGCACTTGTTTTACTTATGACCCCCGGACTTGCTTTTTTCTATGGCGGTCTTGCCAAACGCAAGAATGTCATTAATACAATGATGGCGTGCGTGTTTATCATGGGTATGGCGTCCATCATGTGGGTTCTTTTCGGATATTCCCTGTCATTTTCCGGTGATATCGGCGGCATCATCGGCAACCTTAACTGGATAGGACTAAACGGCGTTGGCGCTGAAGTGGGCCCCTGGCTCCCGACAGTTCCCAACCTTGCTTTTTCGATATATCAGATGATGTTTGCCATCATAACACCGGCACTTATAACCGGTGCTATTGTTGAACGCATGCGTTTTTCATCACTGGCCGTATTCGTTACCGTCTGGTCAGTCATTGTATATTACCCGCTGGCTCACATGGTATGGGGCGGCGGCCTGCTTGCACAGATGGGGGCAATTGATTTTGCGGGAGGAAATGTTGTCCACATCAGTTCAGGAATTTCTGCACTGGTCGTTGCACTGGTTCTCGGATCGCGCAAACATCACGGCAAAATTACATATCACCCTCATAACATTCCTTTCGTCTTTCTGGGTGCTGCCATCCTGTGGTTCGGCTGGTTCGGCTTCAATGCAGGCAGCGCAGGATCGGCAAACGCACTTGCAGTCCATGCTTTCATGACAACTAACACAGCTGCTGCTTCCGCCCTGCTCTCATGGATGTTTATTGAAAAAATTAAAAACGGAAAGCCTACTCTTGTCGGCGCTTCTACCGGCCTGGTTATCGGACTTGTGGCCATCACACCCGGCGCCGGCTTTGTTCCGATCTGGGCATCAATTATCATTGGAGCCCTTGTCAGCCCGATCTGTTTCTTCTTTATGACCGTAGTTAAACCCAAATTCGGATATGACGATTCACTTGATGCCTTTGGCTGCCACGGTATCGGCGGTGTCTGGGGAAGCATAGCAACCGGTATTTTCGCCCTCACCTCCATAAACGGTGTCGCAAAATGGAATGGTCTCATCTATGGCGAGACCAAACTGTTCCTTATGCAGGTCGCATCAATCGCAATTACCATTGTTATTTCTGTTGTCGGTACGCTCATTGCCCTCGGGGCTGCCAAGCTAATAACCCGCAAACTGCGCGTCCCTGTGTCCTCGGAAGATATCGGTCTTGATATTTCTGAACACGGCGAAAATGCATACCCGTCCTTTTTGGGACTGGACTAAGTCAAGGAGGATTTACGCATGAAAAAAGTAGAGACGATTATTCGACCCGAAAAACTTGAGTGTCTCAAAGAGGCATTGAATGATATGCATATAAACGGCATAACAATATCACCTGTTATGGGCTGCGGTAACCAGCTTGGCTGGAAAGAATCAGTACGCGGCAGTGATACGCTTCTGACCGTCCTTCCAAAAATCAAGCTTGAAATGGTTGTAATCGATGATAAGCTGGAAAATATTATCTCAACGATCATCGAAGTTGCCCAGACCGGAGAAGTCGGGGACGGTAAAATTTTCATCAGCGAAATTTCGGACTGTATCAGGATACGTACCGGAGAACGCGGCGAGGGTGCAGTTTAAGAACCGCCGGCTATACAGATTTCTTAAAAAAGGCCGTACAGACAAAATCTGTACGGCCTTTATGTGTTATTGATAAATTTCCTGATACAACAGGTTACAGGGAAGAATACTGAGGTTCACGGCATGTCAGATCATTTTCGCGCCCAGCTTAAGACCGCCGATCAGATGGAAATGGACGTGCATGACTGTCTGTCCGCCGAATTCCCGGCAGTTATTGATCAGCCGGAAGCCGGTTTCGACGCCGGTAATCCTTGCGACCTCAGGTATGGCCTTAAGAACCGCAGTCATAACCTGATGACCTTCTTCCGTCACTGAAAGATCGATGATATCGTCAAAGTGCTTTTTGGGTACAATGAGTACATGAACGGGTGTGATCGGCTTTAAGTCTTTGAAGCAGATTACATCATCATTCTCGTACACGACCGTTGACGGAATCTCTTTGTTGGCAATCATGCAAAAAATACATGGCATAGCGTATCTCCTTCTAATGTATCCGATTCACAGTGTCTGACAATCCTGCTCAGCCTCCGAGCTGTGTCTTAATGGTATGACGTGCTGCTGCCAGGGCATCGGCAAGTTTGGTAATGTCCTTACCGCCGGCCTGCGCCATATCGGGACGTCCGCCGCCTCCGCCGCCGGCTGCCTTTGCCGTCTCGCGTATGATGTTGCCGGAGTGAATGCCACATGCAATTGCCGGAGCCGAAGCCATGGCAGCAAAGAGAAGCTTACCTTCCTTTTCCGCTGCGAGCAGGACAACACAGGAAGCAAACCGATCACGAACCTGATCAGCTGTCGTGCGAAGTGCATCTGCATCTTCTGCTTCGATGGAAGCGACGACAACAGATACGCCGTTGATCACATCAGCCATATCGGCCAATTCCTCGGCGAGACCGGCTGACTTCTGCTCCTGCATGAGTGCCAGTTCCTTCTCGAGTGTTTTAACATCAGCTATAGCAGCACGGATCTTGCGGACCAGCTGATCCTGTGTCGTTTTGAGAGACTCACAGGCTGCATCAAGTGTTGCTTTATCGCTTTTTGCCAGGACATATGCACCCAGGCCGGTAACGGCCTCAATACGGCGGATACCGGATGCAATTCCGGTCTCAGACAGAATCCGGAACTGGCAGGCCTGACTGGAATGTGTAAGATGTGTGCCGCCGCAGAACTCACGGGAATAGGGATTTTGAGGGTCACCTACGGTTACAACGCGAACCTCTTCGCCGTATTTTTCTCCGAAAAGCGCCATGGCGCCAAGCTTTCTGGCTTCTTCAAGCTTCATGACACGTGTGACTACCGGCATATCGGCCAAAATAACTTCGTTGACCATCTCCTCAACCTGTCGGAGTTCATCCTCCGAGATCGGCTGGAAATGCGTGAAGTCGAAACGCAGGCGGTCAGCTGACACAAGGGATCCGGACTGCTCAACATGATCACCGAGGATCGTGCGCAGTGCCTTCTGGAGAATGTGTGTCGACGTATGGTTGCGTGCGATGGACATTCTGTTGCTTCCGCCTACGCGCATTCCAATCTCACGGCCCGCCTGAAGGGTTCCCTCATTTACGGTGATACTGTGAAGGAATTTGCCTGCCGCATCTTTTTCGACAGAGGTAACATGTGCAAAGAAACCTTCGGATAAAAGAACGCCCTGGTCTGTTACCTGGCCGCCGGATGTTGCATAGAAAGGTGTGCGGTCAAAAATCGCGATAACTTTATCACCGGCAAATGCTTCCGGCACAATCTGAAGAGTTCCCTCTTCATCTTCTTTTAACAGATAAAGAAGGGTACCAGTTGCGGACAGCTCTTCATAACCGACGAATGCTGTTGAGGTCGTATCCGCCAGAAGCTCGGCAGGAAGTTCTTTACCGCCCCATGCCGTGCCGGTTTTCGCTTTGGTTGCAGCTCTTGCTGCTTCGCGCTGCGACTTCATTGCTGTCTGGAAACCGGCCTCATCAAGGACCAGTCCTGCATCCTGGGCGATTTCACGGGTAAGGTCAAGCGGGAAGCCATATGTATCATGAAGTCTGAATACCTGCTCGCCGTCGAGCGTTGTAAGTCCCTTTTCCCTGGCTTCGGCTATATAGCCGTTGAGGATTTCGGTCCCCTGTTCAACCGTGCGGAGGAATGCTTCCTCTTCTTTGCGGATGACAGTCATTATATAAGTCTGCTTCTCGAGAAGGGACGGATAGGCTTCCTGATTGAGCTCAACCACAACAGCGGCAATCTCGGTCAGGAAAAGATCCGTGATCCCGAGCATGCGGCCGTAGCGTGAGGCACGGCGCAGGAGGCGGCGCAGGACATAGCCTCTGCCTTCATTCGAAGGCAGGACACCGTCGGAAATCATCATTGTAGTAGAACGGACGTGATCAGTAATAACGCGGATGGCAATGTCCGTCTTGGGATCCCTGCCATAATCGACATGAGCTTTCTCACAGACCGTATCAAGAATCTTGCGGACAGTGTCAACTTCGAAAAGATTATCAACGCCCTGCAGGATGCAGGCAAAACGCTCGAGTCCGGCACCGGTATCGATGTTCTTCTTGGCGAGTGGTGTATAGGTACCGTCTTCCTCGCGATTAAACTGCGTGAAAACAAGGTTCCAGAACTCAACATAACGGTCGCAGTCACAGCCGACTTTACAGTCTGCTGCACCGCAGCCGTATTCCGGGCCGCGGTCAAAATAGATTTCCGAGCAGGGACCGCAGGGGCCCGTGCCGTGTTCCCAGAAATTATCTGCCTTGCCAAGGCGTGTCAGGCGCTCCTCCGGAACACCGACAACATCGCGCCAGATCGCATAGGCTTCATCGTCTTCTTCATAGACGGACGGATACAGGCGGTCGGCCGGCATCTCCAGGACTTGTGTACAGAATTCCCACGCCCACGGAATGATTTCTTTTTTGAAATAATCACCGAAAGAAAAATTGCCGAGCATCTCAAAGTACGTTCCGTGACGTGCTGTGTGTCCTACACGCTCGATATCCGGTGTGCGGATACACTTCTGGCATGTCGTGATGCGAGGCGACGGAGGTGTCTGTGCGCCTGTAAAATATGGCTTCAAAGGAGTCATGCCTGCATTAATAAGCAGGACAGACGGATCATTATGCGGCACGAGTGAAAACGACGGCAGACGCAAATGCCCTTTTGTTTCAAAAAATGATAAATACTTTTCGCGAATTTCATTCAATCCAAGAGGTTTCATGAAGTATTTCTCCTATTTCCCTGCCTGTTCATATAGCCGATTGTGATTTCCCCCGAGAGCGAGCGAAATCAAGCCTTTGCAGGCATGCATTAACCAATTGATTTTACATTAAATGCGCGAAAATGGGAATATGCAATTAAACAGCTCATACCCCTTTCTTCTCTCTCCGCTGAAGCGTCGAATGTCGAAGAAAGGGGATGTGCTGTTTTTGTTTGGGAGCTGACGCTCCCGAGGTAGTATTCTATATGAGTTCGCGGCACATTTTGGCTACTGTCTCCGGATCGGTTTTTCTGTCGAGCAGCGGGGTGCCGCTCTTAAGTACTTCGTTTTTGTCATGGAATGTTGGCTTGGGTTCGCGATAGATTACGCCGATCGGGATGCGGTCGCCGAATTCAAGAGACTTTTCGAGGGCGGCAAGCTTATTGGAGGGATCATACGTGTCGTCGAGCGGATACACCCTCTTGCTGTAATAAGCGAAGGTATTGACTTTGTTGAAGCTTATGCAAGGCTGGAGTATGTCGACTAGGGCATATCCCTTAAATTCAATTGCCTGCTTCATGATTGAAATCAGATGTTCTTTGTTTCCGCTGAAACCGCGGGCGACAAATCCGGCACCGGACGAGATGGCCATGAGCGGCGGATTGAAGGGTGTATTGATGTTGCCCGATACCTGAACCGGCGTGACAAGGCCCTCGATAGATGTCGGCGATGCCTGGCCCTTGGTCAGCCCGTATATCTGGTTATCATGGACAAAATGCGTGATGTCGACATTGCGCCTGATATTGTGGAGAAAATGATTGCCGCCTTCACCGTAGGAATCCCCGTCTCCTGTTTCGACGATGACTGTCAGCTTTTCATTGGCTATCTTCGCGGCGACAGCGGCCGGAAGGGATCTTCCGTGAAGGCCGCAGAAACTGTTGGCGCTGATGTACTGCGGAGTCTTGGCCGCCTGACCGATACCGGCAATCATAAGTACCTCGTAAGGGTCTTTTCCAAGTTCTTCGAGAGCTGTCTTGAGGCATTCAAGAATACTGAAATTCCCGCAGCCGGGACACCAGGCCGTCTCATATGTAGAAAATGCAGAAGTACTCATATTCATGCCTCCCCTGCTAATTTGTCAGCAATTTCCTCGCCGGAAATCTGACGGCCGTCGTATTTTAATATGCTTGAAGTGCAGGCTATCCCTGTATATTGGCGAATAAGTCCGGCAAGCTGGCCGGTAGCATTCTGCTCTACATTAATGATTCGTGCGGCAGATACCGACTTTTGAAGCAGAAGCTTTGTCGGCAGCGGATATATGTCGCCAAAAATAAGCGCCGCGTATTTACCGGGTTCTCTCTCGTTCAAAAGTCTGATCGCTTCAGTAATCGGCCCGTAGGTCGATCCCCAGCCGATAAGCAGCGTGTCATATTTCTTTGTGCCGATAAAGTCGGGCTCCTGAAGTTCCGCCGATAAATTTTCGAGTTTCTTCATACGCTTGTCCATCATGCGGATCCTGACGTCGGCGGCTTCAGTGATCCGACCGAGCTCATCATGTTCATCGCTGTCGGCCGGTACAAAATGATTGGACTTACCGGGAATCAGGCGAGGTGAAATGCCGTCCCCGGTATACCGGTAGCGCAGATACTCGCCTTCAATATCGGTGCCTGAAGCAGGTTCTGCAACAGAAATATGGCTCAAATCAAATGGCATGACCGTCGCTGATGCATCGGCAAGATACTGGTCGCTCAGTAAAATAACCGGGATCTGATATTTCTCGGCGAGATCGAAAGCACGGATTGTCTGAAAGAAGGCATCCTCGTGGTGACGGACGGAGATGACCATCCTTGGGAACTCGCCCTGTGAAGCCGTGATAACAAACGAGAGGTCACTCTGCTCCGTACGGGTCGGAAGTCCGGTTACCGGGCCGGGGCGCTGAACATCGACTACAACAAGCGGAATCTCCGCCATGCCTGAAAGGCCAAGAGCTTCGACCATAAGCGAGAAACCGCCGCCGGACGTTCCGGTCATAGCGCGGGCGCCTGCAAAAGAGGCTCCGATCGCCATATTGATTGCCGCTATTTCATCTTCAGCCTGTTCAACGACAATTCCTGCCTCCTCGCCCTTATCAGCAAGGTGTTCCATCAGAGTTGTAGACGGGGACATCGGGTATGCCGAATAGAACCTGAGCCCGGCTGCAATTGCTCCGAGAACCATGGCCTTGCTGCCGGAAAGGATCATGGAATCTTCAAAATGACCCTCGATCCGCGGGAACATGGCATGTACTGAATTGTATCCCTTCATGATTGCTTTCAAATTAACATCAAGGTCGGCCTCTTTTACGAAAGACCGAAGAACGTCTCCGCAGTGTTCAGTACTGTCACTGAACAGGCGAAGTACGGCACCGACTGCAATGCTGCCGGATACACGCGGGTTCCCAAGGCCCTGTGCCATCGCATCCATATCCAGCTTAATTGCCTTGGTGTCTTCTGCTGTAATCTTTGTATCACAGAGAATAAAACCATTGTCACCGACCTGATCGCGGTGAAGTTCGAAGGTCTCGTTATTAAGGGCGATCATTCCGTCGAGCCTGTAACTGTGTGACTGCACTGCCTCCGTACCAAACCGGATCAGTGTGAAGTTGTGACCGCCGCGTACCCGCGACATAAAGTCGCGCACAGTAAAAACATGATACCCGGATTTTTTGAGAAGCTTCTCCAAAATAGCTGCTGTTGTTTCAATGCCCTGACCAGCCGCTCCGCCAATTAAAATATTGTACATACGCGCACCCTCCATGTAACAGGAGATTCAAGGAACTATCACTCTATTTATCATTGTACTTCTCTCTATGTGACCAATCAACGTAATTGCCAAAACATAGCCGCACTATTTATTATCAAAGAAATTCCGGAAAGAATCAGAAGTGAAATGACGATTTTTTTCACGGCTGCCTCGCTGAACTTTTTCGCCAGTAACATCCCTGCAAAAAGTCCGGCCAGCATGAACGGCATCAATATCAGTGCGTCTTTAAATAATTCAAAATTAATAATTCCTAAAAGAGTGTAGAGAACAATTCGAATCGTATTCTCAACCCAAAATACGATGCATATATTCCCCTTAAACTGACTGCTATTCTCCGTCGTCCTGCTGACATATGCCGCCAGTAAAGCACCAATGCCGAACAAGCCGCAAAGCAGGCCGGATAAAACACCTAAAAGACCAAGAACCAGAGGTGTCGTGTTTTTACTTTTCTTTTGATACTCGCGCAGCAGCATTTCGATTCCGATAAACACGACCGCAAATCCAAAAAGAAGTTTAATGAACTGTGTGTTTCCGTTTTTTAGGAACAATGCGCCGGGAATCATGCCGGCAACAACAAGGACAGACAGAAGGACAAAAATTTTTGCAGAAGCAGATTTGCGTTCCTTCCATGCGATAACCATATTGGACGGATAACCGACAATCAATTCCAGCGGCGAGATATTAACATTATTTCTTGTAAAACCCATAATCGTGCTGAATACGAGCGTGTTGGCAAAGCCGCACATTCCTTTCACCACATACGCGAGAAAGACAGCAATTACAGCGATTAAATCCATCTGTCCTCCTCCGAACAATAGAATATTATGCCCATTATACATGAATACACTTCTTGACGCCCCCGTCTTTTCCCGATAAGCTACATTTGGTATAGAATCGTACTTCGTGCGTATTCAGTACCTCTCGAGAATCGCTGCGGGAGGATTTTTCACATGAAATATACATATAAGGATACACTTCACGCCTGCTACACCGGATACATAACACAGGCTATCGTCAATAATCTCGCACCGCTGTTTTTCGTGATTTTCCAGAGCCGCTTTGGTCTCTCTTTTGAAGAGGTCGGCCGCCTGATTCTCGTCAATTTTGTCGTACAGATAGCGACAGATATTATTTCTGTCAAATATATGGATTCTTTCGGTTATCGCAAAGCAGCCGTCCTTGCCCATTTTCTGTGTGCTGCAGGGCTCGTCATGCTTGGCGTGCTTCCGAATATTATGCCGACACCCTATATGGGAATCATGATATCCGTTGTTTTCTATGCATGCGGCGGCGGCCTGCTGGAGGTTCTGGTCAGTCCGATCGTCAATGCCCTGCCCGGTGACCAGAAAGACAGTGCTATGAGCCTGCTGCACTCATTTTACTGCTGGGGGCAGGTCAGCGTAGTCGTTGTGACCACGCTGCTGCTCGGGGTGCTGGGGCAGGACTTCTGGCCTCTTCTGCCCGTCCTCTGGGCGCTTATTCCCGTCTATAATCTTTTCCGTTTTCTCAAAGTTCCGCTCGCACCGGCACCGGAGGGGGAAGAACTCGTACCATTTCGAAAACTTTTCAAGTCCAAATTCTTCATTGTCGCACTGATTATGATGCTCTGCGCCGGAGCCTGTGAGCTCACCATGTCCCAATGGTCATCACTTTTCGCCGAAAAAGGACTTCATCTGCCCAAAGTGATGGGCGATCTGCTCGGACCGTGTCTTTTTGCCGTATTTATGGGTATCGGGCGCACGATATACGGCTACCTCGGACATAAAATCCATCTAAAAAAAGCACTGCTCGCAAGCAGTGCCCTCTGTATTCTCTGTTATCTGACAACTGTATTTGCACCGTGGCCGTTGATCTCACTGATGGGCTGCGCATTCTGCGGATTCTCAGTCAGTCTCATGTGGCCGGGTACTTTCAGCCTGAGTGCCGAACGGTTTCCGGGCGGCGGTACGGCAATGTTCGGCATGCTTGCGGTATTCGGCGACGTCGGCTGTTCTCTTGGTCCATGGGTTACCGGTTTTGTGTCCGACCTGGCTAAGCAGGACCGCCTTCCCGCACTGACATCCCTGATTCAGGGACCGGGCATGGATTCCTCCGAGATCGGCCTCAAAACAGGACTTCTGATCGCCATATTTTTTCCGGCTGCCATGACCATCGCCATGCTGACATTCCGCAAAAAGAAGAAACCGGCAGCTGCAGCTTAACCGGCGGAATGGTTTTCCGGCAGCCCGGCTTAACCGGCAGTATCATGCATAAGCCAGGCCACTGCCGCAGCCCCGTCAGTAAAGAAACGAAAATGATCGCCTTTATTGGCTTCAGTCATCATGTCAGTAAATGTACTGCCTTTAATGTTAGCAGGATCAGCTATAATGGCCGCAGTGATAGAGTAATTGACAAATTTTTGCTGGAATATGCCCGCAATACCTGTCCTGAGCTTAAAAAAATCGCCGGAAAATACGCCGGAATGGATAAGAATCCTTTGCGTACCATGCTCCATGCACACACCAATGATATCTGCAGCGTCCTGGTCAGATTCAAGCGTATGACTTCCCGGTGTAATTTCAATATATTTTATATGACCAATTTCGGAAACAATATGATTCACCATTTTCGTCCTCTTCTCAAGCTGCCGGAAACGAATTTGCGGCGGCTTTATTCTTCTACAATATAAAAAACGTCCTCTTCGATGATCCTTATCGACGCCTCTGCAACAATTTTTCCGGATTTTTCATTTCTGGCATCGACATGGATCGTTATGATCTCCCCGTTGTAATCGTCCGGATCCGGCATCCTGAGACTTACCCACAGGACCTTGTCACCTGTAAATTCTGTTACATTCACATTATTGGGCCGCAAAAATGATCCGTCTGAAGCTGTCCAATCGTATTCGATGTCTTCGTCGCCGAGCGGTTCCTCGATCGTAAAGGTTATCCCCTGAACGGATGACATAAACGGGGAGTACTTTTTCGGTGATGCAGAAATAGCGATGGCTGCCTGCGGCTGCGTGCATCCGGCCAGAATTACAAGGAGCAAAGCCAGGGCCAAAGACATGCAAATGTGCTTTTTCACGAGATATCCCACCTTCTTATCTATGCGGAATCAGATGCACGTAAAGCATCCGTCGATGCGCAGTTCACTTCCTGAGGTGAATGTTGATGCATCACCGGCAAAATAGATGACCGCCCCGGCGATTTCATCCGGCAGGGCGAACCGGCCAAACGGAGTAGCATCGACCCAGAACTTGCGGATATCCTCCGGGACAATCTGATTCATTTCTGTCCACACATACCCCGGACTCACGGCATTTACGCGAATTCCGTACTTGACCCACTCGACAGCCAGCGTCCTGGTCAAGTGTACGACTGCAGCTTTGGAAGTATTATAGGCCGTCTGGGACTGCGGAAGATTGACGATAGACGCAGATATGGAGGCCATATTAATTATGGAACCGGGCATTTTTTCGGCGATTAGTTTTCTGGCAAAAGCTCTTGCCACCAGAAAGACGCCGTTCAGATTCACATCGATAACCCGCTTCCAATCCTCATATTCAAGGTCCAGCGCACTCCCGTTGATATTAATCCCTGCATTATTGAAAAGAATATCAGCTGTTCCAGTTGTAGCTGAAACCATGTCGATCATTCGTTCAACGGCAGGCTCGTCGGTAACATCACAGCAGATGCCAACCGTTTTCACACCATACTCAGCTGCAATTTCATCCGCAACGATATAACCGGTTTCCAGCTTCGAATTGACAATGGCAATATTCGCACCTGCAGAAGCCAGGTAATTGGCGACACATCGGCCGATGCCGCTTGTACCGCCCGTCACAATGGCCGTCCTACCCGTAAGAGAGAATAATTTTGATGCTGAAACCATTCGTTTCGACCTCCAATCTTTCACTGTTTCCGTGTAAAAACGGATGCAGCAACCAACGCTTCATCTGATGATACAATTATAACATCTGACGGCACTGATCATTCGAAAAGATAAAAAAGTACACGGGTTATTCATTGACCCAACTACAGGAAAAGTTGACAATGTGTAATCACACAGACTTTTTCCTGAAAAGCAGCGGTGCCAGACCGAAATGCTTTTTGAAAGCTTTGGAAAAATTAAAGATATCCTGATAACCGACACTTCGAGCCGCGTCCTGTACAGAATACCCGTTTTCTGTCAGATACCTCGCAGCACGCTGCAGCCTCAGATCTATCAGATAATCTCTGGGAGTACATCCAATTTCTGCAGTAAACAATCGACAAAGGTATCTTCGGTCTATGCCGATCAGATCAGCGATGCCTTCGATGCTTATTTCTGCTGTGTAATTTACCTTCATATAATCGACCGCCCTCCGGACATACTCCCGGTTCGGCCGGCTATAGGACGTATCCTGTCGCAGTATAGAAAATATTTCATAGATCTTCGCACACAGATAAAGCTCAACAGAGGCCTGAAGCTTACTTTCAGTCCTTATATCCGTAAAAATACGTTCAAGCCTGGTGTCAAAAAGAACGGCCTGACCGCTGCCAAGGTGAGACCCCGACAACAGCCCGGCACAGCGGCCCCCTGCAAATCCGATCCATACATACGACCATGGATCCAGATCATCCGCCTGATAGTATGTCAGCTCATCCGGCCTGATCAGAAAGACCATCCCGGCATGGAGCTCGTGACGCTGATTGTCCTTCAGAAAAATACCACGCCGCGACCGAACGAAGTGAAGCAGGTAATAATCACGTGCTGCCGGACCGAAACTATGACCGGGGCTGCAGTTCTCCCAGCCGCAAATCAAAGGATTGATATCTGCGAATTGTTGGTTGATAACGGAAATGTTCACCAAATCATCCATTTTGTGCCCCTTGTTTGATTGTTCTTTTACTAAATCAGTTACATTATGACATACAATAGTTCCCTGATACAATTCGAAATACAAAAATGAAAAGTTATACTGAATGCATCAGGAGGAACAAAAATATGCACAAAATAACATTTCTTGGTGCGGGAAGCACCATTTTTGCCAAAAACGTACTTGGCGACTGTATGCTGAGCGACACCTTTTCCACAAGCGAGATCTGTCTTTATGACATAGATGAAAATCGCCTTCGCGAGTCAGAGCTGATGCTGACAGCGATCAACAATCATTCAAATGCCGGAAAGGCAGTCATCAGGAGCTTTCTTGGCGTCGAAAACCGGAAAAATGCCCTGCGCGGTGCGACGTTTGTCGTCAATGCAATCCAGGTCGGCGGATATGATCCATGTACCATATCCGACTTTGAGATCCCGAAGAAATATGGCCTGCGCCAAACCATCGCCGACACACTGGGAATCGGCGGTATCATGCGCGCTTTGCGGACAATACCAGTCATGGCTGATTTTGCCCGGGATATGGAAGAAGTATGCCCCGATGCCTGGCTAATGAATTACACAAATCCCATGTCAATCCTGACCGGATACATGCAGCGATATACAGGTGTGAAAACAGTTGGCCTGTGCCATAGCGTACAGGTGTGTTCCGAAGGCCTGCTCAAATCATTGGGCATGGAGGACAAGCTTACAAATCGAAAAGAACTCATTGCCGGCATCAATCATATGGGATGGCTGCTGCAGATCAGAGACAGCGATGGACTTGATTTGTACCCTGAAATCCGCCGGCGCGCAAACGGGAAAAACAATACAGAAAAACATCCGGATATGGTGCGATTTGAATACATCAGGCAGTTTGGTCACTATTGCACGGAATCCAGCGAACACAACGCAGAATACAGTCCCTTTTTCATAAAATCAAAATACCCCGAACTCATCGATCGATTTAACATACCGCTCGATGAATACCCCAGACGCTGCATTGAGCAGATCGCAAACTGGCAAAAGCAGAAAGGGGACCTGATCTCCAGCCCTTCACTGAACCATGAACGCAGTCATGAATATGCGTCATATATCATGGAATCCATTGCAAATAACACGCCGTATAAAATCGGCGGCAATGTCATCAACAAGGGAGGACTTATCTCCAATTTACCGCATGAAGCCTGCGTCGAAGTTCCCTGCCTTGTTGACGGAATGGGAATCCATCCCTGCTATGTCGGTGCGCTGCCGAATCAGCTTGCAGCAATGAACATGACCCATATCAATGTGCATCTACTGACAATTGAAGCGGCCGTAACACTAAAGAAGGACGCCATATACCAGGCAGCCATGCTCGACCCTCATACCACATCTGAATTATCCATTGATGACATAAGAGGCATGGTAGATGAACTGATCGACGCGCACGGCGCATATCTGCCGCAATACCGTTAACCGTAAACGCACGGGCCGCAGCTCCTGAAGGAATTGCGGCCCGTGTGATTTTGATTACGTCTATTATGATTATCTCTTATACGTCTGAAAGAACTGCCTCAGCATATTCTCTTCGCAAAGTACTGATCAATTCTTTGACTGACACAATCTTCTCCGCACGGTACGCATTGGCACCGGCAAAGGCAAATCCGTTCTGCATATTGCCTTTTTTGGCATTCATCAGGGCGATGGAAATACAATACGGACTGTTCTTGTAATCGCATGTCCTTATACAGTGATAGGGACACTTGAAGGGTTTTTTAGCTCCGCTTCTGATATCCTCGATAAACTTATTGACGATTGCTCTTCCAGGCAGGCCGACGGGGCTCTGAATGATCCCGATATCCTCTTTTTTTGCTTCAATATACGTATTTTTAAAGCCTTCCGATGCGTCACACTCGTCGGTTGTTACAAAACGCGTAGCCATCTGTACACCGGCCGCTCCAAGCTTAATGAACTTGTAAATGTCTGCTCCTGTATAGATTCCGCCTGCCGCAATAACCGGTATCGGCTTGGCTGCAGACTCCTCAAACACCTTCATCTCGTTGATAACATCCACGACAATATTCTCAAGCGCAAACGCACAGTCATCAATCTGCTCAAGTGAAAATCCAAGATGTCCGCCAGCCATCGGGCCTTCGACTACAATCGCATCCGGAACATACTGGTATTTTTCAAACCATCTCTTGGCAATAATCCTGGCTGCCCTTCCTGATGAAACAATCGGGACGATCTTGGTCTTGCACGCATTCGTCAAAAACTGCGGCAGATTAAGCGGCAGACCGGCTCCGGCAAAAATAACATCAATGCCTTCTTCAATCGCCGTCTTCACCAGTTCCTCAAAGTTGGACATCGCAACCATGATATTGACGCCGATAATCCCTTTGGTCAGCTCACGGGCCTTCTGAATCTCTTTACGCAAAGCGCGTACATTCGCCTCGAGGTAATTCGAATAATAATCAGCTTCCAGCATACCGATGCCCGCAGCCGAAATAACTCCGACACCGCCTTCATTGGCCACGGCAGAAGCGAGTCCGGACAAAGAAATACCTATACCCATACCGCCCTGAACAATTGGAGTACGAGCTCTCAAATTACCAATAATAAGTTCCTTCATTTCCGAAATTTTCATCTGCTTCCTCCACTTTGAAAAGCTACAGGCATTCCGATACCTATAGCCCCGGATCTAACTGCCATCCGTGTGCCCGATTCCATCAGGATCATTGATCCCATATCTGTAATCGAAGTCATCGAGGCGATTCCAACTGTCCCATCGATAACGCATGTTAAATCACTCAAATAATTAAATATATAGTCTGCAATAAATTCAACTATATATATATTGTAGCCCCTTTGGATGGGAAAAGCAATTGATTTGATTGTCAAAGCAATGAATGAAAATATGATGCGCTTGTTCTATTTCATTAATGCAAATTTGATGTATCAGCTTTTTCTTTTAATGCTTTCAAAACCGCATCCGCAATCTAACCCCTCTGCGACTGAATAAGAAACAACGTCAGAACATAGTTTACAAATGCGATGAGATCACGGACTTCCTGCTTTGTAGTTATTTTCTTGTATTCAACCGTGAAGCCGGTGCCTGCCTTTGGTGTTGTCCTGATGTCGGAGAAGCGCATGGATATGCTTTTTACGGTCTTGCTGACCAGTTCTTTCATTTCTGATTTTTGCTCTATGTAGGATGAGGCAACTAAATGGAATTCCATAGTGAAATCCTCATTAGTCATCTTATCGATAGATGGGAGTGAGAGGAATTTGCCGCTTTGTTTGGAGTGCTTCGTTTTCAGTTTCGCTTCCATTTCAGAGGACAGCTTCTGGGGCAAATCAAGAAATGCCGTGTGATTGATCAATATGGCATAACAGGTTTTGTAATTATCTTTTTCCTCGTAATCTGATACTTTGAATAAAAGGGGCCGATTGTCGGTCTCCCAGTTGTCGAATGCGATTTTGAGTTCTTGATTTAGGTTTTTGGGGGTATTCGAAATCAGACTTCGGAGTGCAACGAACATAACCAGGGCAGATACGGATAATGCGGATATACTTATAATCATGTCAATAATTGTGAAAATGGTTATCCCATGAATAAGCATCCTGGCAATCATAGCGCTGATCGATATGATTGCTAAAACTCCGCCGATATAAATCTCAAGCTTATTCTTTTTGCCTTTCAGAAATCGGTTCATAACTTTTCTCCAAGACTCTGGCGTGTATATTTGCCTTCATCTTAGCACCGAAAGCATCGTAATGTTAGTTATTCCTCGTGTAATTTCATCCCATCCCTGCCAGCACGTCTGACACCATTTTTCTGTATTCCTCCGCGATACGGGCAGGCTTCACAATCTGGACGTTAGGTCCGAACTGGAAGAGCCATGCATAGAAAACAGGACTGACGGAAGCCTGGATGTGGGCTATAAAGTGATCCGGTCCGTCAGGGAGCAGCGGGATGGAGGTTCCGAATCGATCCATGACAGGATTGATGAGGTTATTGGAAATACGGATGTCGAGGGAGACGGTCTCGCCTGTGAACATGCCGAATTCGTGCTTAATGTATGTGTCGATGTTGAAGTCTTCCGGCTTCGCATGATTTGAGGTCTTTATGCAGGTGACGTTCTTCATGCGGTCTACGCGGAAATTGCATACTTTGGCGTAACGTTCATAGTAGCCGACAACGTAGTATTTATCGTCATTCCACACGAGGGCATATGGGCTGATCTCATAGCATTCACCCTCACGGCGTGCCTTGGTTCCCTTATCGATTGTGTGTTCATAATACTTGAATGTGACGCGTTTCCCCTGATTGATTGCATCATGTAAAGTGCCTGTTGTGTAATAGATATGGTCATTCTTGGTCTTTACACGGCCTGAATAATGCACCTGTCGGCGTAGTTCAACGGCCCGGGAATGGCTTGTCAGCGACTCGAGCTTGCGGATCAGGTTGCCTGTCATGTCTTCCGGAATAAAATGAGCCGACTGAACCGCATCTACAAGGAGCTTAAGCTCAGCAATATCAAAACTGCGGTTGGCCAGACAGTACTCTACAGGCTTGGCCCTGTTCTTCTCAATCTCATAGCCAAACTGCTGAAGCGTAGCAATATCCCGATAGATGGATTTGCGCTCTGCGGATATTCCGCGGCTCTCAAGGTAACTCAGGATACGGGACATAGGTACGCCGTGTTCTTCATCCGATTCATCTTTAAGTAACTGAAGAAGGTGGAGAATCTTAAGCCTGGGCTGCTCTGTTCCTGCCATATATACCCTCCAGTAGAGTTATTTTGAAGTGATATTTCATTATATTATTTACCGGTAGAAACTATGAATCAAGCACTTTCAAAATGGTTAATAATATGTTTGCTTTTCAATCATGTATATTATACTTTACTATTATATTACTTACAAACTGTGTCCAGCCTTAAGAAGAAATAAATTTTCACCATGAAATTTTTTGACTTTTATATGGCTTGCTGTCCCATATTAAGTGCTGCATAAAAATCAGGCTATTATTTTCAATAAATGCTATAATCCAAATATATCCCAACTCGATTTTTGTGCACCCGCACAATAGGAAGAAAGCCGGTAAGTAGTGATGATCGATAATGCTTCGTTTGATAAAGAAAAAGATGCTGTCGAACAGTCTGATCCTGCTCCGGCCGCACACAGGCCGCCTGTATTCCTGTCAGATTCCCATATCATCGCAACGCTGCTTAATAATTCTCAGGATACAGTTTATTTTAAGGATTGGGATTCGAAATTCATCCTCAACAGCAAGTCTCACGCTGTCCAGTTCGGTTACAGCGACCCTGAAGACCTGATAGGAAAAAGCGACTTTGATTTCTATCCGGAAGTGTTCGCAAATGAATCCCGCAGGGACGAATTGGAAATTATGAATACCGGTGTCCCTGTTATTAATAAGATGGAGCAGGGAATGAATGCGGCCGGGGATATTCTTACTTTTTCGTCGTCGAAATATCCGCTTTACGACAGCCGCGGGGCTATTGTCGGAACCTGGGGAACTTCCCGCGATATGAGCAAGCTTGTTCACGCTGAAGAAGAACTGGCCAAAGCCAACGCGAAGCTTCGTGCGCTCTCCCTGATCGATGAATTAACAGGACTATATAATCAGCGCCACTTTTATGATTCCCTGACAATATCGATGAAGCTGTATGCACGCAGACGAATTGGCGGCTTGACGGCTCATTTTTCGCTCATACTTCTGGATATCGATCATTTTAAACAAGTCAATGATACATATGGCCATGTGATCGGTGATGCAGCAATCCGCTATATCGGAGGTCTCATGACTGCACACACCCGAGCCTCGGATACTTCCTTCCGATACGGAGGCGACGAGTATGCGCTCATCCTTCCTGACACAGAGGTGTCAGCAGCACGTGATCTGTGCGAACGTTTACGCAAGATAGTCGAACAAAATCCCCTGCTCGCTGACGGGCAGAGGATTGAGCTGACGATAAGTATGGGTGTAATAGGGTTCAATAATGAGTTGAGTGCCGGTGATATGGTCCGCAAGGCGGACACCTTGCTGTATCGGGCAAAAAAAGACGGCAGAAACCGGGTCTGCTGGCAGCCGGAGAATGTTTAACATTGTTACAAACGCCTATATTCCGGGCTTTTCTATCTTTGACGGCAAAATTATCGGCATTTATCTTTTGCCTAATTCCGGTTCCGGCGGCGCTGCCTCTCGGGCAAAAAGTGCCTGTTCTTCCGGGCTGAAGGTCTTAAGGAACGCCTCTTTTTCCCCGGTCATCCAGAAATCTTCATTCAAAATATCGAGCAGGTCTTTTCTGCTGTGGACATTGGCACGGATCAGCTGGTTCTGAAGCTGTGCGTCTTCCGCGGCATTTAGCTTCTCTACGAGTTCGGCATATTCTTCGTCCGGCATGGGCTCGTCCTGTATAAAATAACTCGGTTCTCCATCATTCTCAGAAGCTTCATTCTGCGGCAAAAAGAGTATCAGGTTCTCCGGGCAGTGATTCTCGACCGCGCTTAAGAAATGGCTGATCCATCGGGCAGCGAATTCGAGTGCATATTCGATTACCTCCGGACCGGATGCCCCGGGAAATGCACAAGTAGATCTGCAGATCCGTTCGAGCTTAGCCCTTTGTGCATCAGCAGGCAGAGATGCAAGTAAAATCAGAGCCGGTGCGTAATCAAGAGGCGACAAAAGCCATTCTTCAACAGCGGGTTTTTGTTCGGAATCACCCCAGATCCCTTCAATACTTTTGCCTTGTGCGTCCCTGACGAGTGCAGCAGCAAACGCCTGGCTCATCATGACCTCGAAAAGATTTACGGGTACGGGCCGGATATCCATATCGTATTTGCGGCCATAGGCAAAAAGCAGTTCACTGCAGAATTCATCCGTGAGGCGAAGGGCGTACTCGGTCTCGATCCTTATGCGGTGCAGATACTCTCTTATATAGATGATGCCCGATGTGTTTTCGAGCTCAATAGCAAGCGGATAATCCAGGAGACCCGGTGTTTCATGAGCCCCGTACTGTGCATCATAGAGTCGAAAAAATGACGGGATCTCACGAGTCAGCGTACCATAATAAGTCTCAAGAGGTATATGGATTCTGGCTGCAATGACAGTCCTCAGGTCACGTTCCGATTCTTCCAGGAGAGCCAGCAGCTTTTTTTGTCCTTCATAGAAGCGCTGCTCAACGGACATCGACGGATTCGCCGCAAGACTTAGCGTATAACGGATGGATGCAAATATATTTCTTCCGGTTCGTTCAGATACGGATGAAGCACCCTCGCCGACATAATGTGACAGTTCTTTATGAAAGAGCGCCAGTATTTCGTGAGCCTCTTCGTCAGGGCTGTTCGATTTGCGGCGCAGCTGCCTGCCGCTGTCTGCCGCAGAATCTGCCACAGAAGATGAGTCATGCAAAATCTCGCCGGCAGCATTGTCGTATGGCGAAGTATTTGCCGGTCTCCTGACAGCAAACACATTCCTTCTGAATGTTTCATTGACCGGCAAAGGCGTATCTTCCGGTTCTACAGCTTCTTCCTCATCATCAAAGGAATTCTGGCGGCCGGGAGTATCATATGCCCCCCTCGNNGACAGCTCTTTCTTCATTTTGAAATTTTTCAGGATCCGGTCGGCTGCTTTTCCCCGAAGAAGGTCGGCATCCCCGCCGCAATAGTTATCAAAGTATTCAGCCACTGCAAAAACAACATCGTCGTCGGCCAGAAAATCAGTCGTCTGATTCTGTATGTAAAGAATAACTTCAAACCAGTCGGCAATAACCTGAGGAAGTGTATCCTGCTCTGCATAGGGTGAAGCAGCAGCGCGCTCAAGGATTTTTTCCGTCATTTCAAGAGACCACTGAAGTCGGGCCTGGCGCGCCAGTGTATTCTGCCTTGCTGCCAGTACATCATGTAATCCCTTCTCTGTCAGATAAGCACCGGCCCCTTTCAGCTCATCGTTTACAATACGCAAGTCTGAGATATGCGAATCTGAGGTCGTTAGAAATCCAAGCCTGTCGAGCCCGTCCTGACTGCCATTCTCTGTCATGAATACTCCCCCTTGACGCATAAATACAAACATGCTAATTTGAATATATTATTTTTAAATAATAATTTTTAATTGTGTATTATTCTTAATTTTCCCACGTTTAACCGCAGCCGTCAACACAACGCAATTTATCGGCCAGATCCATTACTTACTAACCATTTTGCCGTCATACAGTTCAGATACCGGACCATGCCCACCGCAGATGAGGCATGGTTTTCTATTTTGATCTGTTATTTCCCGAATGAGTGCCATCACCTGATGCCTCATTTCTTTCGCTTTTTTCGAGCTCACATTCACACTTTTCATAAGGTAAGGAGCGAGCGAATTGAATTCCGCCCGTTCATGTGAAAATCCGTTGATGTTTACAAGGATGTCTCCGGTAAATACGATGCCGGCTTCACGGGACACATATACCATCTCCCCGTACAAGTGCCCGCCGCTGCCTTCAAGTATCGTAAAATCAATATCCCCTATAATCATGCTGCCGATCGTAAGCAGTGAGTGATGTTCGAGCGGCGTGCCGCTGTCAATTATTTTCATGGAACTAACCTGAGGAATCTTATACCCTGATATTATCCGGCTTATCTTACTGTAGCCCAGATGCAGCTCGGTCTGTTCCCGGTAATCCGGAAGATGACCTGCCTGACGGGCAAAATTCTCGCAGCTCTTCTTGTTCACATATATTTCGGCATTTTCCAATATCGAGAGAAGGCCGCAGTGATCAACATCGGCATGCGAAATGTAGACTTGTTTAGACCGCACCTCCCAGTCAGGGATCAGTCCTTTAAGTACAAGCAGCAGCTCCTGAGCATAGATCGCATATCCTGTGTCAATAAGGATTAGTTCATCCGGTGCTGTCAGCACATACGTATTGCTGCCGCAGTATGGCTGGATGCTGTGGAGCGTTACCAGCTCGCTGAGTTTGAATGTCTGAATATTAGTCTTATAGTTTTCACCGCGGTTGCCGCTTACAAAATAAGCAAACCGTCTGATGTAGTCAAATATTTTGCCGGCATTTTCACCTTCCGACTGAAGTACCTGAAGGATCCGGTTCGACTCGGATATGAACTGCATCGTCTTCTCTGTACTCAGTCCAAGAAGCGACTGCATTTCATTGGCAAGCCGTATATAGAAAACCGTGTTGTCCAGATTTTCCTCGGAGCTCTCACATTCAATGATGTCCACCGGATATATCTCACTGATGTCATCGAGAAGCGATTTAATGATCCCCGGGTTTTCGATCAGCAGACCGAACTTGAAATCCTGAAAAGGACTGCCGTTTGAGCAGGAATTCATATAGGAAATATTGATTCCGTTCCTGCTCAAAATCTCAAGCACGGGAAGCATGGCGCCTGCATTATCCGGAATTTGAACAGATACTTCAATAACTCTTGTCTCGGCTATTTTTTTATTAATATAACCAATATCATATAGATCCTGTTCAATGTTTTTAAGATTCTCTTCAGATGCATCAACATCTATAAATAACATATGCAGGTCAACTGCTTTGTTGTAGCTGACTCTTACAATATTCCCGCTGTGTCCGGCAATGATCCTGGATGCCCGAAGAAAGGTTCCTGACTGATCCGGCATACTGGTAACAAAAGACTTTTTAGCCATACCGTCCCCCCGCTGTCCCTCGAATAGGCAATGCACAGAACTCGATTTATTTACACCACCTTTTATATCACTGTTTGTGTAACAGATGCAAGCATTCGTAAACTTGCTGTTGACAATCCGGTTATGAGGATCAATAATATAAATGTTTTTAAACATACTTTTGAAAGTATGTTGTCAAAGTCTCGGCTTATCATATTTTGGAAAGACAGGTGAACTTTTTGGGCACAAATGACTGTTCCCACTTTGACCAGATCCGAATACAGAACCGGAGAATGGTCAGAAACCTTATGCGGGACTTCCCGCAGATCGGAAAAGCTGAACTGGCAGACTTGTCAGGCTTAAGTTTTCCCACCATTTCAGCACTTCTGGGCGATCTTCTGCAGACAGGTGAAGTCCTGCTGCTGGCTGATGTTTCGTCACGCGGCGGCCGGCCGGCTGAGCAGTTCGCACTTAATCCGCTTTTTCAGACTGCCCTCTGCGCGTACATTGAGAATCATGTTCTGTATATGCGGGTTTGTGACGTTTTCGGAAATACACTGCTCGAAAAAACAGCCCCTCTTGCCTCCGGTCGGTCTTCCGACGGTCTGATCGGCCTTATGTCAGACGTAAAGGCTTCTTTCCCCGGCCTTTCCGTGATATGCCTTGGGGTTCCCGGTGCCATAATGGACGGATATTTAAATTATCTCCCTGACTACCGCGATCTTGAAGGCTTAAATCTGAAGCAGCTTCTGGAAAATGCGCTGTCAGTACCGGTGTTTATTGAGAATGATGTTAATGTCTTTGTCTTCGCCGAACGTGAAATCTGGCCGGATCTGGTACATATCTTTTCCAGCTCAAATTGTCCCGGTTCAGGTATCCTGCTTAATCGAACCGTTGTGCGCGGGGCCTCGGGGTGTGCCGGCGAACTCGAATATATTCCGTTTGAACACAACGGAATAGCCGTCACTTTTGGCGAAAAGCTAGGTTTAATCGCTCGCGATTTCGCCGGACAGGAAAACACCGCAGCCGCGCGTGCAGCACTGCTGTCCTGTCTCGCCCACGCTGTCGCATCCATAGTGTGTATTATTAACCCCCCCGATCTCGCGCTTTCCGGATTTGGACTTGCCGATTCCGACATGACAGACCTCACAGAGGAACTTGCCAGACTCCTTCCCGCTTCGAGATGTCCGGTTTTTCATGTCGTCGATGAAATTGACAGCCTTTATCAGCGCGGATTGCTGGAAATTGCTATGGATTATTGGAAAGCAAAATAAAAATGCCGCATGACGGCTGTCGGGAGAATAATTATATGGTTACAGTGATTCTTTTGCTTATCATTTATCTTGCTTTTGTGAGTCTTGGCCTGCCGGATGGTGTACTTGGCGTTGCCTGGCCGGAAATACGCCAGACCTTCTCCATGCCGCTTGCCGGAGCCGGCTATATGACAATAGTAGGCTCAGTCGGTTCTGTCATCTCGGCTTTTTCAAGCGGTCATATTCTTAAGAAATTCGGTACCGGGCCTGTCGTCTGTGCCAGTTCCGCCCTAACCGGATTTGCCATGCTCGGATTTGGGCTGTCACATTCATTTATCTGGCTTGTCCTACTCAGCATCCCGCTCGGCATCGGAGCCGGAGCCGTCGACACAGGCCTTAATGATTACGTTGCCACGCATTTCACCTCACGGCACATGAACTGGCTGCATGCATGCTGGGGACTCGGAGCATTCTGCGGTCCACTGATCATGACGCAGGCGATTGTCGGAGCCGGTTCATGGAGAATCGGTTATATCTCAGTCGCTGCTGTTCAGATTATGCTTGCCCTGATATTTCTGTTTACGTTAAAGCTTTGGGGGCTGCACGACGCGGGTAGAAAGAGCGAAAAGCTTCTCAGCGACGCTAGAAAGAAAAAATCATCCGAAAAGGTTCACCGTCCCCTGCATATCCGTCTTCTCGGTGGTGTCAGGGAGGTCTTTTACCGCAAAGGACTGCTTTCAGGCATGCTCCTCTTCTTCTGCTACGTGGGAGCCGAGACAGCGGTCGGACTCTGGACTGCCAGCTATCTGCGAAGCGCCCGGCATGTCTCAGTTGCCAACGCCGGCCTCTGGGTATCGATCTACTACGGAAGCATTACGGTTGGCCGCATTCTTGTCGGCTTTATCGTAGAAAAAATCGGTACGAAAACGGCAGTACGCCTTGGATCAGCCGTGAGCGCCGTCGGGTTTATTCTGCTAATGATCCCTGCCGCCGCCAATATACTTTGTCCGGTCGGCTTATGCCTTATCGGGCTGGGCTTTGCTCCTATGTATCCATGTACGATGCAGGATACGCCGATCCGTTACGGAAGGGACTTCTCACAGATTGCAATCGGATATCAGATGGGCACTTCGACGCTTGGCTACACGCTGATTCCGCTGCTTATAGGTGCTGTCTCCGGTGCGACAACCCTTTGGGTTATTCCGTTCGGCGCATTTATTTTCCTTGGCGGTTTTGTTTTTTTCTATGAGAAACTCTCACAGATTGTGGCCTAAGAATAATCATCGTTTCCGCAAACAAAATACCCGGCACATTTCGCTTCGTGCCGGGTATTCTGCGAGAAGAATGAGAATGCAAAAAGTTACACTGCAGGCCAAAATACCTTACAGCTTCGAAAGGGTCTTGTAATGATCCTTAAGTGAAGGATAGATGGATCTGTACAGCTGGTAGTATGATTCGTATGACTCATGCCTTCCGGCATCCGGGGAAGCTGAATCTTTCGTCAGCACTGCAATTTTGCAGGCTTCCTCGACGTTCTTATATACGCCCGTACCGGCCCCTGCCAAAAGGGCAACGCCAAGTGCGGGGCCTTCCTTAGAAACAATCGTACTTACTTCGCAGTTGTATACATCGGCAAGCATCTGTCTCCACAGCGGACCTGATCCGCCGCCGCAGGCACGCATGACATCAATCGGTGTGTCCATGCCTGAGATAACTTCAAGACAGTCCCGTAGCGAATAGGAGACGCCTTCAAGGACAGCGCGGATCATGTCTCTTTTCTGGTGCATGGCGGAAAGGCCGAAAAATACGCCTCTGCTGTCCGGATCAAGATGAGGAGTACGCTCGCCCATCAGATACGGCAGGAAAAGAAGCCGGTTCGCACCGATCGGTACCTTCTGTGCTTCCAGATCCATCAGGTAATACGGGCTGACACCCATCTGTGCGGCAGTCTCCATCTCGGACTGGCAGAGGTTGTCGCGGAACCACTTGAGCGACAGTCCGGCGCCCTGAGTGACGCCCATGACATGCCAGCATCCGGGAACGGCACAGCAGAAAGTATGGACACGTCCCGCGGGATCGATATGCATTTTTGATGTGTGGGCATAGACGACACCGGATGTACCAATCGTTGTAAAGGCCTGGCCGTCGCTTACGACACCTGTTCCGACAGCTGCAGCAGCATTGTCGCCGGCGCGNNAACAGGTGTTCCGACCTTAAGTCCGGTGAGTTCGGCTGCAAAGGCAGACACCTGGCCGCTGACTTCAGGGGATTCATATACGGGCGCAAGAAGCGACTTGTCGATTTCAAGCTTCTTCAGAACTTCATCCGACCAGCAGCGGCCGCCGATGTCAAGAAGCTGCATACCGGATGCATCCGATACTTCAGTCGCATATTCACCGGTCAGCATAAGCCTGATGTAATCTTTCGGAAGCAGAATTTTCCTGCATCGTGCATAGTTCTCGGGTTCATTGTTTCGTACCCAGAGAATTTTTGAAGCAGTAAATCCGGTCAGGGCCGGGTTGGCCGTAATTTCAATAAGTCTTGCGGCGCCGACTTTTTCCGTAATTTCCTCACACTCTCTGGCTGTGCGCTGGTCGCACCAGATAATGGATGGACGAATGACCTGATCTTTTTCATCGAGCATGACCAGTCCGTGCATCTGACCTGACAGGCCAATGCCGCGAATCTGTGAAGGATCGATTCCGCTTTTGCTTAAAACCAGCTTAAGAGTCCCTGATACGGCCTGCCACCAGTCTGAAGGGAGCTGTTCAGCCCAGCCGTTATGAGGCTGGTACATCGGGTATTCGATCAGGGCATCGCAGATTACACCGCCCATATCGTCGAACAGCACGGTCTTTGTACCGGATGTTCCAATATCAATTCCAATCAAATAATTCATATGTAGCTCCTTATGATTTTATAGAAAAAACTTTCGCTGCTGTTTAGGCAGCGAAAGTCTTCTGATGAACCGGAACAAGCTTATCAGGTGAAGAGAATATCGTTGAAGATTGCTTCAAGGTATTCCTGGCGTCCGCTTTCAGCAGCCACAGCTCCCTTGTTGAGTGCATATGCTTCAAGATCCTTCAGCGTTACTTTGCCGCTGACGATGTCGGCGCCGATGCCTGACTTGTAGCTGGCATAACGGTTCTCGACAAACTTGTCGATGCGGCCGTCTTCCATCATGCGGACTGCCATCTTGAGACCGAGGGCAAAGGTATCCATACCGGCGATGTAGCTGTAGAAAGTATCTTCGTCAGTGTTGGACGGACGGCGTGCCTTTGAATCAAAGTTCAGACCGCCGTGTGTGAATCCGCCTGCCTTGAGGATTTCATACATGGTAAGTGTGCTGTCATAAACATTGGTGGGGAATTGATCTGTGTCCCATCCGAGAAGCAGGTCGCCCTGGTTGGCATCGACAGAACCAAAGGCTCCGTTGGTGCTCGCAACACGCAGCTCATGCTGGAATGTATGCATCGCAAGGGTCGCATGGTTGGCTTCCAGGTTGAGCTTGAAATCTTTGGTCAGGTCATATTTACGGAGGAATGCAAGTACGGTAGAAGCATCAAAATCGTACTGATGCTTGGACGGCTCCTTCGGCTTCGGCTCAATGTAGAAGTCGCCGGTAAATCCGATGCTTCTGGCATAATCAACCGTCATGTGCATAAGACGGGCCATATTATCCTGCTCGAGAGCCATATCAGTATTCATAAGGGTCTCATAGCCTTCACGGCCGCCCCAGAATGTATAACCTTCGCCGCCGAGACGGACTGTGATCTCAACAGCTTTTTTAATCTGTGCTGCAGCAAAAGCGAAAACGTCAGCACTTGGTGATGTACCGGCACCGCTCATATAGCGGCGGTTGCTGAACAGGTTTGCCGTGCCCCAGAGAAGCTTCTTGTTATACTTTGCCATCAGTTCTTCGAGGAGATCAGCGATGACGTCGAGGCGTGCATTGCTCTCGGCAAGTGTCTCGCCTTCCGGTGCGATGTCGCGGTCATGGAAGC
>DIEQ01000015.1 GCA_002418705.1 Mageeibacillus sp. UBA5770
CACAGCGTCCGCACTTGATGCACTTGCTTCCGTCCCTGATGATGGAGAACGACTTATCGTCATATACCGAAGGGCTCTTTACGCCTTCATACGTAATGGAACGTATCGCATATTCATCAGCCAGAGTCTGAAGCTCACAGTTGCGGTTACGTACACAGGCAAGGCAATCCCTGTTATGATCCGAAAGAATCATTTCGAGTGTTGACTTTCTGGTTGCGCGTACCTTGGCACTGTTGGTATGAACGATCATACCTTCGCTTACAGGCATGACACAGGCGGCAGCCAGTGCACGTGCCTTTTCAATTTCAACAAGACATACGCGGCATGCGCCAGCCTCATTAACTCCCTTAAGGTAACACAGGGTGGGGATCTTAATACCTGCACGTCTGGCCGCCTCAAGAACGGTATACGTGGATGGTACGCTGACCGAAACCCCGTCAATGGTAAGATTCACCATGTTCACTGTTATTCACGCTCCTTTTTGAAAATGACAATTTCAGTGTGACTTATTGTCATTACTTCTTTACAACAGCCTTAAACTTACATGCCTCCATGCAGGCTCCGCACTTAATGCACTTAGCAGCATCAATGACATAGACCTCTTTGCCGACAACGCCGGAAATACAGTCAACCGGACATTTTTTGGCACAGAGACTGCACTTTTTACACAGGTCAGGCTCGATATAGTACTGTGTCAGTCCTTTACAGACGTGGCAGCGGCACTTCTTATCAACAACATGCTCCATATATTCATTACGGAAATGATGCAGGGTTGACAGGATCGGGTTTGCAGCTGTCTGACCAAGTGCGCACAGAGAACCGTTTTTAAGAGCTGTAGCAAGTCCCTCAAGCGCTTTAATATCATCAAGTGTACCCGTACCGTCCGTTATCTTTGTAAGAAGCTCATACATGCGCTTGGTACCGATACGGCACGGTGCACATTTGCCGCATGATTCGTCTACCGTGAATTCGAGGAAAAACTTCGCGATGTCGACCATACATGTGTCTTCATCCATGACAATCATTCCGCCGGATCCCATCATGGATCCTACCGAAACCAAATTGTCATAGTCGATGGGCGTATCAAGCAGAGTAGCAGGAATACAGCCGCCGGAAGGTCCGCCTGTCTGGACAGACTTGAACTTCTTGCCGTTCGGGATACCGCCGCCGATTTCAAATACGATTTCACGGACAGTTGTTCCCATGGGGATCTCAACAAGACCGACGTTGTTAACCTTGCCGCCGAGGGCAAATACTTTAGTTCCTTTGGAACGCTCGGTACCAATCGATGAGAACCAGTCAGCCCCGCGATTCAGAATCACAGGAATGTTGGCAAAGGTTTCAACGTTATTAAGAATGGTCGGCTTACCGAACAGACCCTTAACTGCCGGGAAAGGAGGACGGGGCGTCGGGTTTCCGCGCATACCTTCGATGGAACGCATGAGAGCCGTCTCTTCTCCGCAGACAAATGCTCCTGCACCCAGACGGATATCAAGGTCAAAGTCAAATCCGGAATCGAATATATTCTTTCCGAGGAGGCCGTATTCTTTGGCCTGCTCAACCGCAATCGAAAGACGTTCAATGGCAATCGGATACTCTGCACGTACATAAACATAACCCTGATGAGCGCCGATACAGTAACCGGCAATCGTCATCGCTTCAATTATGCTGTGAGGATCTCCCTCTAAAATTGAACGGTCCATGAATGCGCCCGGGTCGCCCTCGTCAGCATTACAGCAAACATATTTGACGTCATTTGCAACTTTAGCTGCAAATTCCCATTTGTTTCCAGTCGGGAAGCCTCCGCCGCCCCTGCCGCGAAGACCGGAGGATTTTATCTCAGCGATGATTGACATTGGATCTCTTTTCTCGGTAAGGATGTTACCAAGAGCAAGGTAACCGTCATGTGCGATATACTCATCAATTTTTTCGGGGTTAATGATGCCGCAGTTGCGCAGGGCAACACGAAGCTGCTTCTTAAAGAAGTTATTTTCTTCAGCATCAAATGATGATTCTGGCTGAGAGGTTGCTGTCAGTGTCATCAGACGCTGAACATAGCGGCCTTTGAATAAGTGTTCGCTTACAATCTCGTCGACATCTTCGGGAGTGACACGATAATACATGACACCTTCAGGATAGACCACAACGACAGGGCCTTCGGCGCAAAGACCGAAACAGCCGGTTTTAACAATTTTGATTTCCTTGTCAAGATCATATGTCGGAAGGAGTTCCGAGAATCGATCCATAATTTGAGGAGAACTCGATGATGTGCATCCGGTTCCGCAGCAGACAAGGACATGTGCACGAAATAAATCCATGTTCTTATGCCTCCTTATACTTTGCTATGATGCCGGGTAACTCATCAGGTGTAAGACGCCCATAAACGTCATCATTCACAAGAATGACTGGCGCAAGACCACATGCACCTACGCAGCGGCATGCAGAAATGGAATACTTACCGTCTTTTGTTACTTCACCTGAAGGTATACCAATTGCTTCTTCTATTTTATCAAGAAGTAATTGAGCACCCTTAACATAGCAAGCAGTTCCAAGACAAACGGTGAATATTGTCTCCCCTTTTGGCTTCAAAGAAAAAAATGAATAGAAAGAAATTACTCCGTAGACTTCAGCCACGGACACATCGAGAGCCGCTGCTACTTTTTTCTGGACAGACAACGGCAAATAACCATATACTCCCTGTGCTTTTTGCAAAGTAGCCATTAATGCTTTTTGACCTTCACCCTTGTATTCGGCCAAGATCACATCAAGCTTTGCACTCATCTCTTCCGGAGTCAGTTTTGTTTTTCCCACAGTTGACTCACCTCCCAATGCGTAGGATAACATGAATAAATCTCTTGCTCAATTAGATATGGGAAAAATTTTCAAGTTTTACATTTATTTTTATGTAAAACCACCAAAATGCATTATGATGAAAATCATTTCAGCGCAAATTGCTGTCAAATGAAAACTCATAGGGTATAATTGCCTTTATGCCCGGTTACACAAAAAAGCAGATAAGGATATCAAATGAAGTTAACATTTATAATCAATAATAACGAGCATGGTAAAGCCGCACACGAAGTTCTCTCCGACCGGATGAAGATGTCCCGGCTGATGATAAAAAGGATTCGCCTCTATGGCAGGCTTCTGGTTAACGGAGCCTCTGCCAGAATGAAAGACCCGGTTTATACAGGAGATCATATTGAAGCACTCTATGAAGATGAGGTTCTTCAGGCTGCCATACGGGAAGATTGTATGATTCCCATCCTTTATGAAGATGAATGGCTGATTGTATGCGAAAAACCGGCGGGGCTGGTCACACACCCTTCCTGGCAGCATATGGATGATTCCCTAATCCAAAGACTTTCTGAACAGCGCCTTCATCCCGTCATGCGTCTCGACCGGGAGACAAGCGGGCTGATCGTCATTGCAAAAAATGGTTTTGCACACCACGTCATATCGAGCGAACCAATGGAGAAGGAATATCTCGGAATCATTCACGGAGTCTTTGAAAAGCCGTCAGGTACGATTAATGAACCAATCGGCCGGGCCACTGATTCAATCATGATCCGGATTGTCCGGGAAGACGGTTATCCGTCCGTCACCCATTATCAGACAGAAAAATACATGCCCCAAAAGGATATATCCCTGGTTCGATTTGTCCTTGAAACGGGACGATGCCATCAAATTCGCGTACATGCGCGGCATCTGGGCCATCCGCTTGTCGGTGACGGCTTATACGGTCCCTCATCCTGCGATTTTCCGGAACCGGGAATGCCTTCCATCCGAATGGATTCTCAAATCCAGAGGCAGGCCCTTCATGCCTGTTCTTTAAGTTTCTTTCATCCGATTACGCATGAAAAGCTGCATTTTGAAAGTGAAATTCCGGATGACATGAAGTCCTTATTGCTCTGAGAAATCAAGTTCCTTTTCCAGATCAGCGGGCAAAAATGACGTGCTTTTTCTTTCAATCAGCTGCGCGGCGAGATCAAGCGATATCTGATCCTGGCGCTCTCCGGATAAGAGACGCGCAACCTCTTCTACCCGCTCACGATTGTTGAGTTCATAAATCACAGTATGCGTACGGTCGTCTTCAACATCCTTGCGGGTCATAAAGTGCTGATCAGCGGCAGCTGCTATCTGGGCCATATGTGTAACGCACAGGACCTGGTGCGTCTGCGAAAGGGTTCTGAGCTTCTGAGACACGACTGTCGCCGTTTTACCGGATATGCCGGCATCAATTTCGTCAAATATCAGTGTTGGCGTTTCGTCTGCCGATGCAAGGATTGTCTTTATTGCAAGCATAATCCGCGACGCTTCGCCGCCGGAAGCTATTTTTGCAAGCGGTTTCTCCGGTTCTCCCGGATTCGCCGACATCATAAAAGAAACTTCATCATAACCGGTACGCGAAAAAAACCGTTCACGCGGCCGCTGGGTAAACATGACCGAAAAGGTGGAGCCGGGCATTCCAAGATCAGAAAGTTCACTCATGATGCTGCGGGAAAGTTCGAAAGCTGCAGCCTGACGTGTATTATGAACTTCATCTGCTTTTTCCATGAGAACCTTTTCGAGGGAAAGACGGGTTCGGTGAAGTTCATCGAGTCGTTTTTCGCTGCCAAGAATCTCGTCCCGTTCCTGCCTTGCCTGTTCAAGAAAAGCAAGCATCTCTTCAATGGTTGAACCATATTTGACCTTAAACCTGAAGAGCTGGTCAAGCCTTGCCTCGATAGTTGAAAGAGAGACCTGCGGCTGTTCGGATGATGACATGTATGCACAAAGATCGTCAGCAACGCTTTCGAGAATAAGATAGGCTGACTGATACTGTTCAAAAGTTTTTTTCAGGGCAGGTTCAAGCTTAACAACGGACTCAAGTGTTACAGCCGTCTGTGAAAGAACAGACATTGCCGATTCTTCATTGTCATTGTCAAGAGACTGATAGCAAATTGAAAGTCCCTCGCGGATTTTTTCGTATGAAGACAGAATTCGCTTCTGTCTCATCAGTTCTTCTTCTTCGCCTTTTTTAAAATCAACATCCTCAAGTTCAGTAATCTGATAAGCAAGCAGATCAGCCCTGCGCGTTCTGGCAGCCGGATCTGTTCCAAGTCTGCGGATCTCTTCGATGCAGGAACGATACAGCGCAAGCGTCTGTCCGTATGAGACAATCGCATTACGAACAGGAGTATTGCCAAAACGGTCCAGGAGTTCAAGATGCATTGACGGGACAAATATCGCCTGCTGATCATTCTGGCCATGTATATCGACCAGACGGGAGCCAATATCCTTTAAAGCAGATACGGTAATCAGCTTTCCGTTAACGCGTGCGACGGACTTTCCGTCAGCCATTATCTCACGAGAGAGAATCAGCGTATCGTCAGCTTCCGGCGTTATTCCGAGTGCTTCCAATTCATCACTGGAAATCAGGGCGGATATCTGATCAAAAACAGATTCTATGACTGCTTTTTTACAGCCTGTGCGAACGGCATCCTTACCGATACGGCTTCCCCGCAGAGCAGAAATTGCATCAATCAACAGTGATTTTCCAGCACCGGTTTCACCGGTAATAATAGTGAAGCCCTTTTGTGGTTCAAATACTGCATTATCAATCAAAGCAAAATTGGAAATGTCCATTCTAATCAGCATATGAGGTCATCCTTATACATCAGAATTGAGACGCGAAGTCATATCACGAATCGTCTGTGCCAGCGCAACGGCTTCTTCAGGACTTGGAGTGGCAACAAAAACCGTGTCATCGCCGGCTATGGAACCGACTATCCCCTGAAGGCGGATAGAATCCAGGGCCGATGCTGCAGCCTGTGCCATGCCCGGCAGCGTCTTTACTACAACCAGGTGCATTGCACACTCACAGCTTATCAGGGACTGTGCAAACACATATAGAAGCCTTCCGGGAGCAGCATCACCGGTTCTGTCAAGAACACTGTATTTTGAACTGCCGGATGCGGACGTTACTTTGATAATTCCAAGATCCTTAATGTCCCTTGACACGGTAGCCTGCGTAATGACCAGACCCTGATCAATCAGTTCACTGACAAGTTCTTCCTGTGTACTGATATCCTTTGAACGGATCAGCCTAAGAATACTTTCCTGCCGTTCATTTTTGGCTATCTTCATAGAAGCTCCCCCTTGCACGTATTTTTTGACGGATGGTCTGATAAAAATTTGAATAACCGATCTTCGCTATCTTCATCGGATGGTCTGATTTACTTACATAAATGCAGTCAAGGGGTGACAGTGCTATGTCATTCCTTCCGTCCATAGATAAAAGCGGCTGTTCATGAAAATTCTTCAGCCGTATTTCAACCGTACTGTCTTCTTTAACGACATAGCTTCTGTTGTGAAGCGTGTGCGGACAGATAGGTGTTACGAGGAAAACATCGAGTTCGGGTTTGACGATCGGTCCTCCTGCTGCAAGGGAATATGCTGTCGAGCCCGTTGGGGTTGACAGGATGACACCGTCACCGGACAGGCGTTCGACATAATCATTATCAATAAAAAGGTCAACCGTCAGCACATGAAGAAGAAAACCGCGGGCAATAACCGCGTCATTCAAACAGAGGCCGCGTCCTTTTTCGATACCATCCTTGTCTTTGACAACGACTTCAAGCTGGATCCTGTTTTCAATCGAGTAATTTCCATCAAGAATCCGATCAAGGGCATCTTCAAACTGTTCAGGCTGTATCTCCGTTAAAAAACCGATACTTCCGAGGTTTACGCCGATAATCGGCACGTCTTTCGCATAATGATCATGTACAGCTGATAAAAATGTTCCGTCTCCGCCAATACTGAAAATCAGGTCGCAGTCTTCATAAGTGGAAACTTCCACCTTGGTTCCTTCGCACAGCGGGGTATTTTGATAACTGTGGTCAACTACTGCGGTTGAGCCCTTTTCGCGGATACATTCCGCGGCATGTATTGCAAAAGCAAAATCTTTATCTTTATCTTTATTCGAAACGATGCCAAATCTCATCACGTATCTCCTCAGCTTTGAGCACTCTATGCAAAATTATGAATATTATACAGCTGATTATACATGTAAATTCTAGAAAGTTCACCATGATATATACAAAGATTCGGTATAAGTTGATATGTCTTTTTTGTTTACAAGCTGGTTCTGCATAAATTTGCAATTGACTGTGCATCCATGCCTTCTCTTTTCAAAAGCTCGGTACGGGTTCCTGCAGGAACGGGATGATCGTTAACACCAACCGAATAAAACGAAGCGCTTATGCCGGCTGATGCAAGCAGCTGCGCAACTCTTGCACTGACTCCGCTGTTAAACATACCGTCTTCACAGCAAATGACCCTGCCGGTTTTTACTGCAGATTCAAGGATTGTTTTCTCATCAAGAGGTTTTATTCTGCGCAAATCGATAACATCGCAGAAAATGCCTTCTTTTTCCAGAATAAGGGATGCCTTATAAGCTTCGACGGCAATAAATCCTGTTGAAAGTATCGTGATATCTTTGCCTGTCCTCAAGTACTGTGCCATTGAAATCGGTATCTGTTCAAACTGCTGAAAATCAACACTTTCTGAAGCCCTGGGATAACGGATCGCGACAGGTCCGACTGCTTCTTCCACAGCATAATGCAGCATATAGGTAAGTTCTGCGTAATCCCGCGGCGCCAGGATCTCCATGCCCGGCATGGTAAGAAGCATGGGGAGGTCATAAAGACCCTGATGCGTCTCACCGTCGGCACCGACAATACCGGCACGGTCGATGGCAAGGACGACATGAAGCTTCTGCAGGCAGATATCATGAAGTATCTGGTCAAAGCCGCGCTGCAGAAAGGTGGAGTAAAGAACGACAACCGGAATCATTCCGTTAGCTGCAAGACCTGCTGCCATAGTAAGTGCATGTCCTTCTGCAATACCGACATCAAAGAACCGGTCTTTATAGAGAGTCAGAAAAGGCTCAAGGCCTGTGCTTGATCTCATAGCGGCACACACAGCCACGACACTTTTATCTTTTTCAGCTATATCAATAAGAGTTTTGCCAAAAACCGAAGTGAAGGTCGTGCATGCACCGTCTTCACATCCGAGTTCCACATCAAACGGGGCAACGCCATGATATTGAGAAGGTGCTGCCTCAGCATATTCATAGCCTCTGCCCTTTTGTGTGCAGACATGCAAAAGGACCGGTTCGCTTATTCCTTTTACAAAACGCAGGTAACGCAGCATATTGGGAATATTATGACCGTCAACAGGACCGTAATATCTGAACCCCAGATCTTCAAAGATGACCGGATGATTACGCCTGATAGCAAGGCGGAGTGAGTCCTTGATGAAGGACAGGAATCTTGTAAGCGGCTTTCCAATCAGGGGAAGGTGATTCAGCAGCATCTCCGTACGATGTTTAGCCCTCATATATCCGGATGATGAGCGGACAGATGCAAGATGACGTGAAAGTGCGCCGACATTCTGATCAATGGACATCTGGTTGTCATTAAGGATAACGATCAGGTTCTCACCAAACTGGCCGGCATCGTTTAACGCTTCATAGGCCAGACCGCCTGTGAGCGCACCGTCGCCGATGACTGCTATGACCCGTCCCTTCTCACCTTTTATATGTTTGGCACGAAGAAGGCCGAGAGCAGCGGAGATTGAAGTACTGCTGTGTCCGGTGTCAAAGAAGTCATAGGCGCTCTCTGCACGCCTGGGAAACCCCGCAATACCGTTAAGCTTGCGAAGCGTGGAAAAACGTCCCCTGCGGCCTGTCAGCAGCTTATAAGCATAGCTCTGATGCCCTACGTCCCAGACAATCTGATCTTCTTCTTCAAAATGAAATGAAGCCATGAGTGCAATTGTAAGTTCAATGACACCAAGATTAGAAGACAGATGACCTCCGTTTTGTGATACGCAGGTAATGATTTCATTACGCAGTTCATCCGCCAGGTCGCACATTTCTTTGTGAGAGTATCCGGATATTTCAGAAGGATCTTTCATTTCATCTAATTTGTTACTCATGTTACTCTTCCTATTTGTCGCGCTCAAGCAGATATCTGTTGAGATCGTTCAGAAAACGTGTATCAAATCCATCTTCTTCCAGCATTACCAAAGCATGAAAGGCCTCATCCGTCTCATTTTGCAGTAATTCCCGAGCTTTATCTATTCCGTAAAGGGTTACAAATGTAGACTTTTCTTCCGCGGCATCTTTTCCTGTACTTTTTCCGAGCAGTTCCTTCGTTGAGGTGACATCCAGCAGATCGTCCTTAATTTGAAATGCAAGGCCGATATGCCCAGCAAAATCAGTCAGTTTGGATTCAAGTGAAGGTGTCTTCCCGTTTTGTACGGCAAGGTATACCGGAATAATAACAGGAGCGGTCAGGAGGCAGCCGGTCTTTTTCTGATGGAGTATGCTAAGGGTCTCATCTGAGATTCTTTTCCCTTCAGATAGAAGGTCGAGTGTCTGTCCGCCGATCATTCCGCGCGAACCTGCCATTTTTGCCATATAACAGGCAGCTTTAACTTTTGCGGGATTACCGTCAAGGGCTGCTTCAAGCATAATCTCATATGCCCGGTTCAGCAATGCATCACCGGCTAAAAGCGCAATTGCTTCAGGATATTTGACATGACATGTGGGCATGCCTCGCCTTGTATCATCGTTATCCATGCAGGGAAGGTCATCGTGGATAAGTGAATATGTGTGAATCATTTCGATAGCGCATGCAAAAGGCATCACCTGCTCAAAGGACAGCCCGAGCATATCACTTACCGCAAGCATGAGTACCGGGCGGATTCTTTTGCCGCCTGCAAGCAGACTGTAAAGTGATGCTTCCATCGTCAGGTCGACTGACGCGTCCTCGCCGGTAAATGCCGTCGATAGAGATGCATTAATAAGATCCTGGTAACTTTTCAGCTGGTTTTCAAAAGAATAAAGTCCAGAAATCATATATTATTCCTTCTCTCCGGGTATTGCGCTGTCTTCGACGAACGGAATCTCTTTTCTCGATCCGGCGCTTTCGTCGGTCAGGATCCGGACCCGCTTTTCAATCTCTTCAAGCTGTGCGCTGCAGAGCTTGGAGAGCTGTACACCTTTCTGGAAAAGTGAAATGGACTCATCAAGTGTGCCCTCGCCTGCATCTAGCCTTCCGACTATCGCTTCAAGCTCTTTCATAGCCTCTTCAAATGACAGTTTTTCAAATTCATCAGATTGATTCATAAAGTCCTCCCTGCCTGAGTCTCTTCAGCTTTGCATCGTACGAGCCCGTCAGCAAGTTGAATATGTACGGGCTGACCGACGGTAATTTGAGTGATGGATGTAATATATGTTCCCGTGACCGGATCTGTAGCCAGGCTATATCCGCGCGACAATACTTTAAGGGGACTTAAGGCATCGAGTGATGCAATATCCTTATCGATTCGGCGGGCTGCGCTTTCGACTCGCCGGTTCAGAGAATGTGAGAGCCTTAAGTTAAGCATATCAAGCCGCTGGTTCTCAGATTCAACACGCCTGAGCGGAGACAGAAGTGCCTTGCTTCTCGAAAGCATTATCAGACGGTTTCTTCGCACGCCCACCGAATGAAGGAGCGCCCTTGAAAGCCTGTCTGTCTGTGCATGAATTCGTGACTGCAGCTCTGACTTAAGAGGCATAACAAGTTCTGCTGCAGCCGACGGAGTCGGAGCAAGAAGGTCACTTACAAAATCACAGATCGTGAAATCTGTCTCATGACCGACTGCAGAGATAACGGGAATATGGGAATTATATATGCTTCTCGCCAGCGATTCGTCGTTAAAGCACCACAGGTCTTCCATAGAACCGCCGCCGCGGGCAATAATAATAACGTCAACGAGATCCGCTGCGTTAAACCATTCCACGCCTTTTTTAAGCTCGGAAGCTGCCGTCTGTCCCTGAACGGCTGACGGATAAATCAGCAGGTCAAAATTGGGGTAACGACGGGTCAGCACATGAATGATATCGGAAATAACAGCGCCTTTCGGCGAGGTAACAACACCGATTCTCCTTGGAATCAGAGGTATCAGTTTTTTATGTGATACTGCAAAAAGACCTTCTTCTTCAAGGCGGACCTTCAAGCTTTCAAATGCCGCAAAAAGATCTCCGATCCCGTCTTTTTCCATTTCATATACAACAAGCTGAAAACGTCCGTCACGGTCATACAGCGAAGCGCGTGCAGTGATAATAACGGACATCCCGTTTTCCGGAAGAAATGAAAAATGTGCGGCATTCCCACGGAAAGCAACACAATTCACTTGAGACTCCTTATCTTTTAAAGAAAAGTAGTAATGACCGGAAGGGTATTTTTTGAAGCCGGAAATTTCGCCCCGGACCCGGACTGCGGCAAGTACAGGATCGGCAGCAAGAACTTCACCGACATAATGATTTAAGTCAGAGACGGTAAAGACGGCACTCATTCCTTCTCACCCGGTTCAAGTCGTCCCAGGACTGCATTAATATATGCCTTTGATTCATCCGAACTGTAGCGCTTTGCCAAGACAACAGCTTCGCTTATCGAAACATTTGTCGGAACATCTTTTCGCATGCGGATTTCAAACGTAGCCATACGGAGAAGCACAAGGTCAACCTTCGGAAGACGTTCGATCTTCCAGCCCTTTAAAAGCGGCTCATACAATCCGTCAAGTTCTGCGGCGTGACTAGTCACACCTGAGACAAGCTCATCAAAAAAAGCAACGTCCTCGGCCGCCAAAGGATATTCCTCGAGAAATATATCCCGCTGTGACACAGGATCTGATTTTCTGATTTCCATTTGATATAACAATTTAAAAGCGGACTCGCGCGCTTCTCTTCTACTCATCTAAACCTCCCCGGGGGAATCAGCTTGTCAAGAAAATTCTTAAGCATTTCCTTGTCCGAAAATAGGCGTACACCCACAAGATATCCGAACAGGGTAACAAGCAGAATAAAAAGTGTTTTGAAAAAACCAAAAATGACTAAAAGCAGGGCAAGTGCAAACCCGACCGTACCGCCTATCAATCCGGCGTTCCTGTCTTTGAGCATATCTAAAAAACGGGAAAACAATAACTTCATGGCGCCTATCTTTCAACCTTAGCAACGATCGGTTCGACACGGCTTACTTTAACAGAAACCGATTCAACCGATATTCCGGTATAACGCTCGATATCCTTCTTAATCCTGTCCTGAACCTTGGCCATCATGGCGGGAACCTCAACATTGGAATAAAGGACAGTAATCAGATGGATTCTGATGGCGTCATTCTTACCTGAAGAAACATGTGCCTTAGCGGATTTAATGCCTACCTGTGCGCTCTTGGCAGAATTTAAGGCGATACTTTCAATGGCATCGACACCTATGTCTACAAAACCGATATCTGTCTGGCGTATACGTGTCTTGCTGAGCCTGCCGGAAAGTATGGAAAAGGAGACAGCCCATATGGCAGAAATGATAACACACAGAAGAATTGAAAACAGCACCCACTTAAAAACCGAATCGGATATGATATTCGACAGGGCTATGTTCATGAAGTTAAGGATTTCGCTGTTTAAAAAAGCATACAAAAGCAAAATAGAAATAATTGCCAGAAGAAAGGAGTAAATGACAAGTACAAATCGCACGGGCTTATTCATACAGAAGGCTCCTCTCTTGTAACAACGCCGCAGACATGAACATCTACTGATTCGACGACTAAACCGGTGTATTTTTCAACATCTGCCTTCACGCGTTCCTGAATTGACCACGCTACTTCAGGAATAATCATACCATAATAAACAATAGGGAATACGGTTATGGAAACAAATCCATCATCGTTCTCATGGAAAACAACACGGGTTCCCTTGCCCTCGTGGACAACCCCGAGGGATTCTTTCAGTGATACTCCCGAGGAAGGCTGTAATGAAGCAACACCATTAGCCTGAAGCGCTGCTTCGGCTGCATATTGGGCTACAAAGCCCTGAGACATGGAGCGTTCGCCCTTAATGGTCTCAGAAACCAGACTCTCACTCATGATGCTGTTCACTATCCTTTCAATAATAGGAGAAAGCCCACAGCATTACCGCCGGTGGGCTGAAGTTCATATATAACTCTTAAACGGGCTTACGCACGCTCGAGATATTCTCCTGTACGCGTATCAACACGGACGACTTCATCCTGATTTACAAAAAGAGGAACTTTGACGCTTGCGCCTGTCTCGAGAACAGCTATCTTACTTGCATTATTGGTTGTATCGCCGCGAACTCCGGGCTCACACTCAGTAATTCTAAGCTCTACTGTTATCGGAAGCTCGACTCCGAAGATCTCGCCTCTGTAGGAAAGAACCTTACAGATTGTCTCTTCTTTGAGGAACTTGATCCCGTCGCCGATGTCGGCGGCTGCGATCGGACGCTGTTCATATGTGTTCTGATCCATAAAATAATACAGATCGCCGTCAGCATATATGAACTGCATATCATTTCTCTCAAGAGCTGCGGACTCGAATTTCTCGTTCGGGTTGAACGATCTTTCTACGACACTTCCTGTTTTGACATTCTTAAATCTTGTACGGACAAATGCAGACCCCTTACCAGGCTTGACGTGCTGAAACTCCACTACCTGAAAGACCTGTCCATCCATTTCAAAGATTATTCCATTTCTGAAATCACCTGCGCTTACCATAAAAGTCTCCTCTCAATATTTCCATTCCTGTGCCGCGCAGAAAAATCCGGCGGGCATAAAAATTCATGCTCACATATTTTACTTGACACATACAAGAACCGCAAGACTTACATGCAAAGAATCTTATACAAAACAAGGCCAATTCAAAAAAGTATTGGATGATCGATTGTCAAAATCCGCAAATTCTTCGTACCAACTTCTCAAAAGGTCTTTTAAGCCTTACATAAAAGACTTCCTTTTTAGAATACGGTTCAACCAGCACAGCATAAATACCGGCACGCGTTGCTGCGACAATATCGGTAAAAATCTGATCTCCGAAAAAGACAGCCTCTTCTTTTTTGGCACCAAGCAGGTCAAGGGCCTTAAGAATGCCGGACGGAGACGGCTTATTTGCATATGAGATACAGGCAATCGGAATCATAGCGGCAAAATCAGCAGAACGTGTTGATTTTGCGTTGGAAACAATACAGCAGGTAAAGCCATTTTCCTGCAGCTTGCTGATAATTTCCATCGTGTAATCCGAAGGTTCATGCACGTGATCAATGGCAAGTGTATTATCAAGATCCAGCAGCGCAAATTTGAACCCCATCGAATGCAGCTTTGAAAAAGGCACATCACTCATTTTCGGGAACACCATATCAGGCTTTAGTAATTTTCCAAATCCAGCCATTCATGACTCCTTATTTTCTTCATTTATCTTAAAAAGAATACCATGCAGCAGTACAATTACGCAAATCTATTCATTCGGATTTTGACAATCAATCTATTTTGCTTGTATTTGTACGGAATTACAGATTATAATTGACAGGAAAAATGCCCTAATGTTTAAATCTGTAAGGAGGTACGGGGATTTCCCCGGCTGAGACGTATGAAGGTTTCTAAATTTGGCGGATCATCGCTTGCTGATGCATCCCAGATTCGCAAAGTGTGCGATATTCTTTTGAGTGATCCTGAGAGAAGAGTTCTTGTGGTATCTGCTCCGGGCAAACGTTTTAAAACGGATACAAAAGTAACGGACCTCCTCATCTCCCTGGCCAACGCCAGGCTGTCAGGTTTGAGCGGAGAAAAAGAACTGTGTGCCGTTATCCTGCGTTATGAAGAGATTGCTTCGGAGTTGGCTGTAGACAGTGTTATGGATTCTATAAAGGAGAATCTGACATCACTTTCTGCTGCTGACCGCACAATACAGGAAAAATATTTGGATGCCATAAAAGCTGCCGGCGAAGATAATTGCGCAAGACTTGTTGCGGCATATCTTACTTCCATCGGCCACAAGGCGACATATTGCGACCCTAAGCAGGCCGGTCTCATACTGACAAGTGATTTCGGACGTGCACATGTCCTGCCCGAGTCATACGACAATCTTGCGACACTGGCTCAAATAAAGGGGATCTGTGTTTTCCCCGGTTTCTTCGGATATTCACCGGAAGGACACGTTGTTACATTTTCACGCGGAGGATCAGATATTACCGGGTCCATTCTTGCGGCTGCACTTAATGCAACTGTATATGAAAACTGGACAGATGTTGATTCCGTATATGCTGTTAACCCCGCCCTCGTTAAGAACCCCTTCCCCATACGTGAAATCACATATGATGAGATGCGCGAACTCGCCTATGCCGGTTTCTCCGTACTTCATGAGGAAGCACTTTATCCTGCTTATCTTAAAGGAATACCGGTTCATATCCGAAATACAAATAACCCTTCTTCAGAGGGTACAATGATCGTATGCAAACGCAGAAATTATGATTCCCTTGTCACAGGCATAGCCGGAGAAAAGGGATTCTGTACGCTCAACATGAGCAAGTACCTGATGAACCGCGAAGTCGGATTTGCGATGAAGGTACTGCAGATTATTGCGGATGAGGGTGTATCCATTGAACATATGCCTTCCGGTATCGATTCAATTACCGTTATCATTCGTTCCTCTGAGTTCACGGCAGAAAAGGAACGAAGAATTGTCGAACGTATCAGCCTTGAACTTCATGTCGATGAGATTGCTGTCAAACGTGATCTTTCCATTGTTATGATCGTCGGAGAAGCCATGGCCAAAACCGTAGGTACGACGGCTCGTGCAGCAGGTGCTTTAAGCAAAGCAGGAATTAACCTTGAAATCATCAACCAGGGTGCATCAGAAATTTCGGTCATGTTCGGTGTCCGTGATGAGTACTGCAATTATGCCGTACGCGAGCTGTATAAGGAATTCTATACAAAGTAGACCCTTTATAATCCTGACAAACAAACCAAAAAATAACAGAGCCTTTCCGATCAATTTCGGGAAGGCTCTGTTTCATTGTGATTAAAATTATCTTATCTTTTCGGGTATGTGGTTATGGCGTCGGTGCTGCAACTGTTGATGTCGTAGTCGGCACTGTTTCCGGTGGCAATGTTGTCTCCGTCGGCGCTGTTGTCTCTGCAGGAGTAGGGGTAGCCGCTGTTGTCTCCGTCGGCGTTGGAGACACGGCTGTCGTCTCCGAAACCACCGGTGTAGGCGTGTTTGTAGGTGTATTTGTCGGTGCATTTGTCGTTTCGGTTGTTGTCGGCGTTGTCTCTGACGGGCCTGAGGTAGTTACCGCCGTCTGTTCCTGTGATGGTATGGGCGTCGGATCTGCGCTCATCTCCGGAAGAGATTCCCCGATTGTCGGATCTGATTCAGACAGCATGGAAGATACGATATACCCTGTTACATTATCATTCGTTGTGACTTTAGACAGGGACCCGGCTACTTCATGAAGGATTACAACATCGCCGCGTGATAAATAAAGCGTTGGAGCTGTATCCATAGTCGCTGTCTCATATAGGGCTACCATATCAGCGGTAACGTACATGACCTTGTTGAGGACAGCAGCAGATCCGTTGGCATCCGTAGCCGGTGAAGTTGAAGGCTTCATCAGGTTTCCGACATTAAATAAAATCATAAGACCAAAATACCCGACAAGAATACAGCCTAAGAACACACCGATCGGGCGCATGACTGCAATCATTTTTGCCTTCTTCCTGGCTTTAGCACGTTCATTCGGATCAGCCGGTACAGCTGCAGGAATTTCAGCCGCTGGTTCGTCAGCCGACTCACCAGCTGATGGAAACTGATCCAATCCCGGTGCGGCTGCGGCTGAAGCAGCTCCCGCTGCCGTTAACGCTGTTCCTGTTCCCGGGACAAAGGCTCCGGCCGGCATAAGCATTGTATTTTCAACACGGAGCAGTAGGACTGTCAGTCCCCCCCTGACATTATTTTGAATACATCTGCCGATAAGTTCCGCCGTTTTTTGCTCTAAAGAAGCCGGCATGGCAAGGATTGAATTACGAACGGCATCTGACAGGCCGGTTGTAATACCTGTGCCGAGAAGACAAATCTCATCCCCCTCTGCCAGTTTTATAAATATCTGCTTTTCAGGGATAATCGGTCCGTCCTGGGCAAAGCGGCCAATATATTGAGTCAGAACATTGGCCTCAGGATGTGAGTTTTCTGCTTCCGCAGGAATCGCGCCAACCTGGACATAACGATGTGCGACTGTCTGGTCTTCAGACAAAGGAATTATCCGGCCTTGTCTGATCAGAACTGCACGCGTATTCCCAATGCTGACGATGCGCATCGTATCGCCTTCAATAATGAGTATTGTTACGGATACTCGAATTGGTGTTCCATGATTCGTTACGGAAAGATTGCAGACCGCACTGTTGGCTGCGTTAATAAACTGTCCGAGAAAAGATTCGAAATCAAGGACAGACTGGTTCAGCGCCTGACCGGCAATTCCGCTTAAAATCTTCAAAACTTCCTGCAATGCCATTGCACCCAATGTATCATCGCCCTGGGCTGATACAACTGCACAAATCTGAACAGGCGACGTCGAAGTTGCGGAACGCCGGAAAGTTGAACTGTAATCAGCCGGTAAACGGTAAAGATTCTGTAAAAATATGTTCTCCTGCGGAAGGCCGCGCATCTGATTGGTTTCGCAATAGACTGAGGCAGATGTTTTACTCATATGTCGCTCCTCCCCCATATATATTCATGGAGTTTTGGAATCTGCTTCTCCCAGTCGATCAGCATCATCCATGGATTTTCCTGAATGGAATAGAGCCCGTCATCAGGGATTCTATATTCAACCAGATTCCCGATAAGATTTACGGCAACGGTTCCAATACGGAACAGGTCGGCCTGCGTCATGTTTGTTTCAAACATACCGGCTGAATCCTCAAGTATGGCCATCTGTGTGAAAAGATTCTGTGAAGCAACTTTTTTCATCAGGGCTGATGCAACAGCGCGCTGCCGGCTTGTTCTGACAAAATCAGAGTCGGCATGCCTGATGCGCGACCAGGCAATTGCCTGGACACCATTTAATGTCTGCATACCAGCATTTGTCAGAAGAGGAAATGTTGTTTCGAGAAGCATATTCTGTTCATTAATACTTTGGTTTGCGTATTTGACTTCTTTTGGCTGGACATCAATTTCCACGCCCCCTACAAGATCGATGATAGCGGATGAACTGCTGAAATCGAGCATTACGAAGCGCTGAATATCGAGACCGAAATTCTCATTTATTGTATTAATCAAGAGACCGACGCCGCCATACGCATATGAGTGTGTTAATTTATCACGGTCTGTTCTGCCTTCAATAACGACGCCGCAGTCACGCATAAGTGAAATAAGTTTGATTGACTTTGTTTTCATATCCAAGGAAACAATCATAACAGCATCGGCGCGGCAGTGTACATCATCAGTGCCGCGCGAATCGACACCGAATACAAGAATGTTTTCAACATCCTTATCCTTCTGTGCGACTTGTTTGATTGGGAATTCTTCATTTACATACACAGGGGTATGTCCGCCCTGCGCCCATGAGGACGTAGTGTTTCCACTTTCTATATTCTGGCTGTCGAGAGAGCCCAGATCAACCGGTGTATAGTCTTCGCTGTTGACAACGCCTATCGATGCATAACCGACTTTACCGAGAAGCTGGTATAAATATGTACCGCTTCCAATTCCAAGTCCTATAATTACGATCAAAACATAAGATGTTATCTGAATAATACGATGTTTGAGTGTCTTCACCGGTTTACCGCCGTTACCCGACGGTGAATCAGTGTTACTCGCACTTCCGTAATTATTATTACCTGATCTATTCAAATTGCCGGCTCCCTGCGGTGTCCGCACGGCTGGTCCCGGGGCAGAATATGACTTCATTTATAACCCTCGCTTTCAGAACACACATGGATTTATAATAGCTGAAATGGACATTCAATTCAAGAAAATTGAATTATTTCGGCATTTCCAACTGATTTTGACTCGTTTATGATACAATAAACAGATTCAAATATCACGTAATTAGGAGATTATTATGAAAACCATCACCTATTCCAAACATTTCAGGAAAGTAATTGCAGCCATATTTTCAATTATCATCGGCTCCACACTGCTTACTTCAGCATGTGCAGGCAAAGCAGCTGCAACCGATACGACTGCTGCTGCAGCCACCACTCAAATTACGACTACAGCAGAATCGACAGAAGCGACTGCTGCAAATACAACATCAGATTCACCGTATGCAGTTAACCCGTTAACGGGTGTTCAGGACATGGATAAGGCCAACGTTGGCAAACGTTCTATTTCCGTATCCATCAACAATCATCCTGAAGCTCTGCCTTCTCGCGGTGTAAGCGCAGCTGAAGTGATCTATGAGTTTGAGACAGAGGGCGGGCAGACAAGAATGCTTGCACTTTTTGCCGATGTTTCAAAGGTACCGGAAATCGGTTCTCTTCGCAGTGCCAGAATCATAGCATGCGATCTCTCTGCAGGCACGAATTCGATCTTTGTTCATTATGGCAAGAATGCACGCGTACCTGATTTTCTCGCTGCCAATAATATTGACCATATCGACGGCAATAACTACAGCAAAGGATCAGACCAGTCTGTCAACGGCGAAATCACCCTTTCCGACGGGATTTATTTCTGGCGGGATTCTGTATGGCTCGGACAGCGTGATCTTGAGCACACAGCCGTATCCAACGGCACTCATATCCTTCGTGCCATGAATGATCTTAAAATCGCTGCTGAAGGCGAGACCCCTTCCCTGTTTACGTTTACATCCGAATCAACACCGGCACTTAAAGCAGGCGAAGCCTGTACCAAACTGGTTGTATACTTCTCACAAAATAACGATGATTCGACCTTTACTTATAACCCGATAACTAAGATGTATGCCAAAAGCCAGTACGGCGGTGATGCCCAGATTGATGAAACAAACGGAGCACAGATAGCAGTCACCAATGTAGTCACACTATTTGCCAATATTCAGGCGCACGGAGACACGACAATTGACGCTTATCTCACAGACGGCGGCAGCGGATATTATGCATCCGAAGAAAAAATCATCGAAATCACCTGGTCTAAGGAAGGTCCTCATGCACCCATCGTCCTTAAGGATAAAGATGGCAAAGAAATTCAGGTCAATGCCGGAAAGAGCTATATCAACGTAGTGCGCAACAGCGTTGCTGCCAGGACGAGCTGGTCCTGATCAGATAATTAATTCTCTGTTATTTGAAAAGCCTTGGCGATTAATGCCGCCAAGGCTTTTTTGTGTTTCATGACGTGATTTTCTTATCTTATCGACGATAATATGGAACGGATATATTTATAGATTTCTTCTCTTCTTGTCTCACGGTTTAAGAGCAACTGCGGTCTGGCAACCAGAATCCGGAAAAAAGTAAAAACGCGTGCCCGGTAATATGCAATCGCAGCCGTATGAACAATCTGAGGGTATTTTGCTTCGGTAAAATCCCTGACTTGTGCACTCGCATGCACATAATCGTAATATTTTGAACTGTAAACAGTATGTAAAAGGCTTCCAATACGCTGACGGTAAAAGTACACGACTTTCTTCGAATATGCGATTCGCTCTGCCTTATCAATCAGTTTGTACGTCGTATAAAGGTCCTCATACAAATGACCGGAAGGAAATCGTATCGAATCGAACAATTCCCGCTTGAAAAGCTTATTCCACACAAAGGATTCGTAAAATCCAAGCCTGAGCATCTTGGAAAGCGCTTCCTGTGAATCCATCATATAAATCTTCTTATGAGGCAGGTAAAACCAGGGGTGCCCGCTGTTAGAAGTTTTTACATGTCCGCATATGGCAATATTCGCATTTTCATTTTTAATAAGTGAGTGCAGCAAGGCAAACATATCGCTTGCAACATAGTCATCGCTGTCAACAAAACCGATATATTCTCCACGGGCGACTTCAAGTCCTGCATTTCTTGCATCCGATGGACCGCTGCTCTTCTTATGGATAACTCGAATTCGCGGATCAAGTGAGGCATAATGGTCGCATATCCTGTCACAGCAGTCCGGTGACCCGTCATCAACAAGAATTATTTCTATATCTTCATACGTCTGCCGGATAAGGCTCAGAACACATACATCCAGAAAAGGCTCTACTCCGAATATTGGAACGATTATGCTGATCAACGGCTGCCACCTTCCTTAAAAAATTTTATGCATCGAATGACTTGCTCGTTATTGTTATTATACTACAAGTCAGACCGGATTTATCAGAGGCGGATTTGTCACTCCTGCTGCCTTCTGGTCTTAAGCGTTCTCTGAATATCGCGCTCTGCGGAACGGCTTGCAAGTGTATCACGTTTGTCGTAGTTCTTTTTGCCCTTGGCCAGTCCTATTTCGATCTTTACCTTCCCATCCTTGAAGTAGCACTGGGTTGGTACCAGTGTCAGGCCTTCCTGTTTTACAATGGAATATAACCGGATTATCTCCCGCTTGTGCATCAGAAGCTTTCTTGAGCGCATCGGGTCTTTATTTTCACGGTTACCCTGTTCATAAGGGCTGATATGCACGCCAACGAGCCACATCTCACCATCTTTAATCTGAACATAACTGTCCTTCAGATTCATCTTTCCGGCTCGAATGGATTTGACTTCCGTTCCGGATAGAACGATACCCGCCTCAAATCTCTCTTCAATATAGTAATCATGAAAAGCTTTGCGGTTATCCGCAACATTTTTGGTTCCTTTTTGACGAGCCATATTATTTATCTTCTCCTTTGTTCAGCTCAAGGCTGACATGTGAAAGAGACAGCGATGGATATGCATTCATTGAAAGCTCATCTCTTTCTCCCTTCATAAACTGGTAATATCCTGCAGAAGCAATCATTGCAGCATTATCCGTACATAGAACAGGCGGAGGAAAACTTACATCAATCTTTTCGAGTAAGGCTTTTTCCATTATGGTCCTGCGAAGAACAGAGTTTGCGCTGACACCGCCGGCCATGCAAAGCCGGGAGCATCGCTTTTGGATGCAGGCTTCTATCGCATTTTCGACCAGGACCTTAACAATGGCAGCCTGGTAACTGGCTGCGAAATCGGCCAGAGGAATTTCTTCAGATGTCATTTTCAGCTGGTTTATTTGATTGAGCGCAGCTGTTTTAATGCCGCTGAAAGAAAAATCAAGGGATCCCGCGAAGTGTGTCTGCGGAAATGAGAACCTGTGCGGGTCACCGCCCTGAGCTGCTTTATCCATCTTTGGTCCGCCCGGATACCCGAGACCTACTGCCCTTGCAATTTTATCGAAAGCTTCTCCTGCCGCATCATCCCTGGTACGGGCTAAAATCTCATATTCTCCATAATCCCTTATATAGACGATATGGCTGTGACCGCCGGAAACAATCAGGCAGATAAACGGCGGCACTAAACTCGGATCTGATATATAATTGGCCGATATATGGCCTTCAATATGTCCTACACCAATAAGCGGGAGTCCTGTAACTTCACATATTCCTTTAGCAGCAGATATTCCGACCAGCAGAGCTCCGACAAGCCCGGGGCCTTTGGTAACACAGACAGCTGACAGATCTGAGTACGTAACTGCTGCATCAGCAAGAGCTTTTTCAACGGTCGGCACAATAGCGTCAACATGCATCCGGGATGCAAGCTCTGGAACAACGCCTCCATATACGGAGTGGAAATCAGCCTGGGATGCGATAACATTGGACAGGACAATCCGACCGTCCCTGACAACAGAACAGCTCGTTTCATCACAGGATGACTCAATTCCCAAGGTCAATACTGGCGTCATTACAATGCTCCTTTACTTCATATCACATGATTATATGAAAAATATACTTGTCGAGCAGGATAAGAACCCCAATAACAGCAACATATATTCCGCAGACAGCTATTCCTTTACGTGTAAGGCGTTTGATCATAAAACTCATGGAGGCATACCCCGCCAAGGCAGCTACAATTACACCAAGTATTATAGGAAAAACCATACCTGATGAAACCATAAATTCACCGGATATAAAATGATAGATATCCAGCAAAAGTGATCCGAGAATCGCAGGTATGGACATCAGAAAAACAAACCGTATGGCATCTTCCCTTTTCATTTTACGGAAAAGCAAAGCGACAAGGCAGGTACCTGAGCGAGAAACAGCAGGCAGAATAGCAATACTCTGTCCGATACCGGCAATCAGTGCATCCAACATATTCATCTCTTCCATTTTCTTCTTTCCGTCTTTTACCATCAGGACTGCCAATAATAAAATACCGGTAAAAATAAATTCAAATCCGAGTGTCGCTCCCCCGAAGGATTTTTCGATAAGGTCTTTGAATAAAACGGCAAAGAGAACTGCCGGAATGGTGGCAACAACTAAGAGCCACGTCAGTTTTCCAAAGAGATTCTTAAGAATTGCAGCAATTTCCCTGCGCATTACAACAAATACGGCTGCCAGTGTCCCGGCATGCAGCAGAGAGAAAAAATCTATAAAATCAGTTTCCTTAAATCCCATCAGCTTCTCGGCAAGAACAAGATGCCCGGAACTTGAAACAGGTAAGAATTCCGTTACCCCCTGTATAAGACCAAAAATTAATGCCTGCCACCATTCCATGAAATTACCTCCAAAATGATTATGTTATTGAAAATGTACAAATAGATAGTCTAAAATCGCTTTCCGGTAACCAACCGGATCTTTTGAAAATGACTGAGTATATCCTGCACCTGAAAAAACAGTTGATGAAGTTGTGCTCGGATGTAATCGCTCCCGCTCTGAGACAATCTGAGATATTTTCCCGGTTCCGATAAATGTATCCTGATCACCGTAAAGAATACATACCGGTATCGGCAGTCGCGAAATATCGGCGGAAAGATTTACACTGCTGCTTTCGCCGGCAGAAATACGTATGGCATACGGTACCGTATATTGTGTAAGGAATCCAAACGAGCTCGATTCCCGCACCAGGGGCCGGATATAATCATCGGAGTTTTTGGCAGGTGAATCGAGAATGACTCCTACGACATAACTTCTGTCAAAAGCAAGATCTTCAATATTCGCTGCATAATTTTGTTCATATTCCCCTTCGGCAGGGAGCTTATCAAGTGCAAGCAGGGCTGAAGTACATCCTGACCCGATACCATACAGTATCACGTTTGTTGTGACGGAAATTTGCCGGACGTGCGCAATAGCACCAATGACATCCATCCATTCAAGATATCCATATCCGGAAATCGCGCCTTCCGATTCACCGCTGTTGCGAAGGTCAAATAAAAAAACATTGTATCCGGCCGAAAGCATGTCTTCAACAAGGTCAACTGTATTTAAGTCAAAGGCCATCCGGTCAGAAGCCGTATCATGCACAAGGATAACTGTGCTCTTGGGATTATCAGTCTTGAAAAACCAACCGGATAAATTGGTCTGATCATCAAACGAAGTGAAATTTGTTTGTGAATAGTTCGGAAGAATATTGGATGGGATGTTCGACGGATCCTTCTTTTCAACACTCATCATAGTATTGGCGGTGTTTGCAGAAAGAACAAGTGCTGCGATAATAACAGCTGCTATAATACTCAAAATAAGCGCCAGATGTACGATTACGTGCGGAAAACTTATACGAGCCCCCGGATGGCGGCTGAATCCTCTTGCCATGACTTGACTTCCCTTCTTTGAATTAAAGCATTCGTTTTCGCTTCAAAATGAATACCGCTGCCGCAGTTGCAAAAATGCACCCGCAAAGCAGGCCGACAAACGGATAGGGTAAAGCTGCGAATCCCTGATCCCAGGGCATTCTTACATTCTGGCCAAAAAAGCTTGTGATGACTGTCGGCACAGAAAGGACGATCGTTGCGGCAGCCATAATCTTCATTATAACGTTCATATTGTTATTGATGATCGATGCATATGCATCCATCGTACCATTGACAATTGACGCATAAATATCAGCCATCTCACGTGCCTGTTTATACTCAATGATAACATCTTCAAGCAAATCTTCATCTTCCTCGTATTGTTTGACAACACGGCCGCGCATCAGCTTTTCAAGAACAGCCTCATTGGATTTCAGGGAGGTTGAGAAATAGATCAATGATTTGCCGAGTTCAAGATGCTTATACAAATCCTTATTGCTGATCGACTTCGCAAGTTCTCTCTCCGAAGAATCGAGCGTCTTGTCCATATAACGCAGAAGCCGCAAGTAGTCTTTGGCTCCTGCAAGAAGAATCTGAATCGCAAACCGGGTACGGTAATTCACGACAAAATCCCGTACACGGTTGTTGGTAAACTGGTCAAATATCTGTGCATCCCGAAGAGAAATGGTAAGCAGATGGCGCCGGGTAATGATAATTCCAAGGGGAGCCGTCTCATAATGTACATTCTGGCCCTCTTTACGGACATACGGAATATCGATAAGAATAAGGACATCTCCCGTATCGTCATCTGTGTCTATACGCGGGCGTTCTTCTTCATCAAGGGGATATCGGAGGAATTCCTGCGGGATTCCAATTTTTTCCTCAACAAGATGAAGCTCTTCCTCGGTAGGAGAAAACATGTTGATCCAACAGTCATCCTGAATCTGGTCAATCCGTTCTAAATGATTCACCGTCTTCCCTTTTTCAGTGACTTGTTTGGTGATATACATTTCCAGCATTGTGTTCTCCTCCTTTCCAGAATAACTTTTGTGCAAATCCTTCAGAGCACACAAAAAATCGATGCAAGTGTTATTTTTCAATCGTTCTTGCATCGGAAATCAGTACAGTAATTCTACCATTTCAAATCAATAGATACTACCCTTCTACAAACACAACAAGAAGAATCATAGCAATTTTATATGCCGGTTGAGCCGAAACCACCCTGCCTGTCTACACCGATTCCTTCAAGCGACGACACTTCGCCAAGACGAGCGTGTGCTATCCGTGCAAATACCATCTGTGCAATTTTATCTCCTTTACGTATGAGATATGCTCCATGACGGTTATTTTTATCATCGAGTGTTATCGGTGTCATTTCATCCTGCTTTGAAAGCAAATAGGATGCATTGTGCATAATAATGCATATTTCGTCACGATAGCCGGCATCGATCGTACCGGGACTATTAGGAATTCTAAGCATTGTTTTCAGCGATAATCCGCTTCTCGGACGGATCTGTGCTTCAAATCCTTCAGGAATCGCTGCTGCAAGTCCGGTAGGAACAAGCAGCGTTTCTCCAGGCATAATCAGCACATCCCGGGATGCACATATATCCATACCGGCATCATGATCATGAGCATAAGACGGAAGGATGGCATTTTGATTCAATCGGACCATGGGTACGAATATATTGTCGTTCTCAGAAGCATGCATAATAAACCTCATTTATCTATTCAATTGACGAAATAATCTCATTTGTGATATGGCGTCGGACATCAAACGGTTCATCAAGGAAACGAACCGTATGAGCGACCGGAATGCTTTTTGCTTTGCATGACGCGAGTAGATCCAGGCCGGCAGAAGGATGCAGAGGCCCGAGAATCTCACTTGTACAAAATTCTGCGTGCGTTACAACTGGAAGGTCTTTGCCTTTGACGGGCTCGGAATCTTCTGCAGAAAGGATCTGAACAGAATATACTGTGTCCTTGTCCCGGCATTTCCGGCAGCCGGGTTCGTTTCTTCCGACCGGACAGAACTCGGACTGCATCCATTCGATTCGACCATAACGATGCAGAGACAAATAAGATGAATTAAAGCATTCTGCCGGAATGATTGAGAGCATCTCACTGAGATTCTGGTCTTTAATCTCGTATGAAGGCGCTACGGCGAAAGGACCCGCAGACAGAGCAGTACATAAAGACTCATGATTATACATATTTGCAGATGCATTTATCCATGTGGTCTCATCCGCATTTCTGGAACTGCCGGTTACGACACCTCTGAAGGCATCTGCAAACTCCTGCTTCATCAAAGCAACTGCCTTTTCGATAACAGGAAGTGCTGTATCTTTATATGCACCGGGAAGCCAGATAAGAAATTTCGCTGACGGCTCATCTTCAAGCAACAGCCTGATCGCATCCTGTACCTGATCCTGTAATACATCGTAAATTGAAAAACTATAATAATCGGCCCTGACTCCGAGCTTCTGCGGCACAAGACGGCGGAGATCATAATAATTGACATGAAGGATATCTTTACGTGAGGCCGAGGGTTCTGCATTTTTTACACATTTACAGGCCGTTGTTTTGGCCTGAAATGAATCTGCCTTATCATGCACAGACACCGGATGAATGAGGTCGATGATTTGCTTCTCGAGTGCGGCAAAAGCTTCTCTCCTAAGCTCGTTGATAAACGAAACGGGTGCTTTAAGTACAAAAGAAGTATCAATGTATACTGCCTTTACATCAAACGGGGATGATTTTGATTTGGAAAGCTGATCCGTTATCCGCGAAAATGAAAGCTCAGGATAAGAACCGTCCAAATCGGCGGACAAGGTAATTTCGGCCTCCGTACCATTCCATATGCCGTCAAAGACAGAAAGCTGGAGGCTGACTTCCAGCGGATCTCCCGGGATATTTTTGAGCCGAAGAGCAACCGGCGTCTTATAGGATGCTTTTCCAGCAAGAAGATCGCGTGTATAGGAAAGCTCAGACATCTGGTAAACCTGAGCGCCATCCGGTATTTTTTCAATCATTTGCGGATGCAGGCCCATGACAACAAGCAGATCCCCCAGCTTTTCAACCTTGCCGATCGGGAAGCTGGCTATTTCCCTGTCATTTACACGGATGGAAAGATAATCTCCGCGAACCGGTAATATCTCAGATGAAATCCTGAGGGTAAGAGTTCCGGCACGTGCATTTTTTTTGACAACAATACCTAAAATGAGGCCATAACGTCCGCTGTAGCTCCCTGCAGGCAGATTCCCCTTCTTTACACCCTGCATATACTGAGTTGTAAAACTGCCGCCGCGATTGAATGCCAGAAGCAAATGCCGCTGGATCTCATCGGCAGCGTCAGCAGGATTCTCCCCTTCATATATTCTGTCTATATACTCACGATAAGCACGTACGGTCGCTGCAACATATGCGGGTTCCTTCATGCGGCCTTCGATTTTAAGCGAATGCACGCCGGCGTCCATCAGCTGCCTGATAAACACAAGCGCACTCTGATCTTTAGGTGAAAGAAGGCGTCCGGACATTTCTTCCTCTCCCGTACTTGAACGCAGTTTAAACAAGGTGCGGCAGGGCTGTGCACATAGGCCGCGGTTGCCGCTTCTCTGCCCGTTTCCGTTCATAGCGCTGAACAGGCACAGTCCGGAATAACAGACACACAAGGCACCGTGAATAAATACTTCAACTTCGATGCCTGCCCGGGCGGCTTCCCGGGCTCTGGCCGTAATCTCATCGACAGACAATTCTCTTGGCAGTACGATGCGTGAAATGCCGTTATCCCCGGCCCATTGAACAGCCTGCGAGTCAAACAAATTCATCTGTGTGCTGGCATGAATCGGAATCTGCGGCATCCTGCCGGACAGCAGGGAAAGCAGTCCCGGATCCTGAACGATAATCGCATCTACACCAAGCGAATAAGCCGAACCGGCAAGTTCAAGTGCCGATTCAAGTTCATCTTCACGAAGAAGTGTATTCAATGCAAGATACACAAGGACGCTGTGTAAATGAGCGTATTCTATGACTTCCGGCAGATCATCGAGAGTGAAATTCTCAGCGTTGGCACGGGCATTAAATGACCCGATACCAAGATATACGGCATTTGCACCATTATCAACTGCGGCATGAAGAGAATCCATTGAACCTGCGGGTGCGAGTAGTTCGGGTTTAATCATTACATGACTCCTGTTCTAAAATATCGTACTCAAGTTCTTCTAGCGGCAAAAGATTCTTCTTCTCTTCCGGTTCAAATTCCTCGGTTTCGGGATTTTCGTATGAATCTATTACGGACTGCAGCCGCAGTACTTCTTTTTTTAGTTCCCAGTTGATTTCACGAAGATGCATATAGTTGGCTTTATCAACTTCTTTAATGGCTGAAACTCTGGACAGCTCCTGTTCGATTTCCGTGATACGTTTGTCTTTTTGGTGGAGTTCATCCATTACATTGATCAGGGATAATACGGTGATACTTGTCATGGACATGCCGGGCGTACTCTTCTGAATCTGCATGATAAGCTGCTCGGCCTTTTCAGCAATTTCCCGGACATATGCTTCACCCTCTTTGTCGGGTGCAACGAGCCTGTACTGCATACCGGCAATATGAACGGATACGCGCGTCGGCTGTTCCCTGTCCGTTGAATTCGCGGCAGGCATCGGTCTTCGCTGAAGCTGTCTGTACGGCAAAGGCTTATCCTTGGGGACGGAAGGAGTACGTGCTGGTTCGGGGACTGCACTTCCGCCTGAAAATTTCTTGTAAATACTGTTTTCATTACCAAATGCTGCCATAAAGCACCTACCTTTCCTCAAATTATTATACCGTACAAACACAATAAATAATTTATAATTACAAAATACATGCCGCCCTGAAAGAAGACGGCATGTATATCAGTATATTGGTTTACAAATATATGCAGTTATCGAAAATCATTTTTCTGTAATTTCGGTCGACTTCTGGATCAGTTCAAATGCAATACGCACATAATCTTCCGGCTGCAGCTGTTCAGCCCTCGTCGTCGGCAAAATCCCTACTGATAGTAAAAGCTCCATCACCTGTTTCTTCCCGTCAGGAAAAAGACCGCTTGAAGACAACGCATTGGACAGGGTCTTGCGGCGCTGTGAAAAGGCTGCAATGACCAGAGGGAACAATACGCTTGGTGCTTCATGAAGGACGCCGCCGGCCGAAAGCCTTATAACTGCCGACTTAGTATGCGGGGCAGGATGAAAAGAATGGGAATCAAGAACCATAAGTTTTTCTTTTTTGCCGTACAGGCTCGACATGATTGAGAGAGGCCCGTAATGCTTACTGCCGGATTCTGCAAAAATACGGTCACAAGCAGCATCTTCGACGGTGAATACCATCGTCTTCGCATCATCCCATTCCCTGAAAAGCTTCATCATGATCGGTGTCATGACATAGTAAGGAATATTTGAAACAACGACATACGGACCTGTTTTCTCTTCCCTCAAGCTCTTTTTTGAAAGTTTGAGAAAATCACTGCAGATAATGTGAACATTATTCTTGTCTTTAACCGTATCCTGCAGTGCATCGAGTAGATGCGAATCAATTTCAACGGCATGGACAAACGATGCCTTGTCCGCAAGCTTCTCCGTCAGCGCGCCAAGGCCGGGACCAATTTCAAGTACTTCATCAGACGGCTCAATGCCGCCCGCTTCAACAATCATAGCGGCGGCAGCTTCATCAACGAGGAAATTCTGCCCAAGGCTGTGCGTTGGGAGAATAATGTATTTTTTAATAAGTTCTATGCATCTCTTCTTTTCCATTATTTAAAATACCTGATGCCAGCTTCGAAAATATGCTGGTCTTTTATTCCCGGAATATTCTTGGCGATTGCCTCGCCAATTCGTTCGGAATGTCCCATCTTCCCGAAGATCCGGCCGTCCGGGCTGACAATTCCTTCGATAGCCTGAACAGAACCGTTTGGGTTAAAGTTTGTATCGAGGGTCGGCAGACCCTTGTCATCCACATATTGGGTTGCGACCTGTCCATTTTTGAAAAGTTCGGAAATCAGTTCGTCAGAGGCGAAGAATCTTCCCTCTCCATGTGACACGGGAATTTCGTATAGCTCGCCGGGTTTGGTAAGTGACAGCCACGGAGAGTCACTTGATACGATCCTGGTCGTGACATAACCGGACTGGTGGCGTCCGATACGGTTGAAAGTAAGAGTCGGTCCATTGTGCTCGAGCGGCAGGATATCACCGAAGGGCAGCAGGCCCAGCTTGATGAGTGCCTGAAACCCGTTGCATATACCGAGCATCAATCCGTCACGGTTTTGCAGCAGATCGCGAACAGCTTCAGTGATATATGGGTTCCTGAAAGCAGTAGCAATAAATTTTCCGGAGCCTTCCGGTTCATCACCGCCTGAAAAGCCTCCTGGTATCATAATAATGTTCGACTGGGAAATCCTTCTGCTCATCTCACGAAGAGATTCGGAAATCTCCTCGGAAGTACGATTTCGGATAACCATCACATCTGCCTTTGCCCCGGCTTTTTCAAAAATAGCAGCCGTGTCATATTCGCAGTTTGTTCCCGGGAAAACAGGGATAAATACGGTCGGACGCGCCCCTGAAAGCTTCTGGCTGAAAGTGGCGGCTGCCTTCAGAGGACCCTGTGATACCGACAAATCCTTAATTGAAGCTTCAGCAGTCTCCGTCGGGAATATCGGCTCAAGCGTTGAAGTAAAGGCCTTTTGGGCATCCGCAAGAGTAATCAGCTGGCCGTTCCATGTAAGCGCTTCGCTTTGCATCGTATGACCGATATACTTTCCGCCGACCATTTCAAGTTTATCGATTGCATTTGAGTCACGCACGCTGGCTAGAATGACACCAAAAGATCTGCTGAACAGGTAGTCGAGGGAAATATCATCGTTAAAAAGAAAACCGATGCGGTTGCCCATGCACATCTGTGCCGTCCTGGCCGCAATCCCACCCTGTCTAACGACAGAACAGGAAAGCAGCTGCCCTCGGCTGCTGATTTCGTTGAGAGCTTTGAAAACGCGAAGCACATGGTCTTTGCTGACAAGCCCGACAGAATCCCTGCGGAGCGAGACGGCAAACAGTTTTTGTCCGGGCGATGTAAGGGTTGCAGATACTACGTTTTTGGCGGTCGTTGAAGCAACGGCAAAAGACACGAGAGTCGGCGGTACCCGAAGATCATTAAACGTACCGGACATACTGTCCTTTCCGCCGATTGAGGCGGTGCCGTAGTCAAGCTGTGCCTGATAGGCTCCGAGAAGAGCAGCTGTCGGCTTACCCCATGAGGAATCCGTCTGCATTCTTTCAAAATATTCCTGGAAAGTCAGACGGGCCTGAAGGGGATTACCGCCCATGGCGGCAATCTTTAGCAGAGACTCAACTACTGCATAATATGCGCCATGGAAAGGGCTCCATTCAGAGAGGTATGGGTCAAATCCATAACTCATAAGTGTTACTGCATCTGTTTCCCCATTGAGGACCGGAATTTTTGAAACCATCCCTTCTTCCGGAGTCATCTGATATTTTCCGCCGAAAGGCATGAGGACGGTACGGGCGCCTATCGTAGAGTCAAAGCGCTGTGCGAGACCTTTTCGAGAGCAGGTAGACAATGATGACAGTGTTCCGGTCATCGAACTGACAAAATCACCCGGTGTAAATCCATCTGCAGGCGTGTCCGGGTACATTTTGTTCATGTCGGGCATTTGCACACTGGCTTTGGCATAGGAAGGGGCACCATTTGTATCTATAAAGGATCGGGGAAGGTCAACAACAACCTTTCCTCTCCACTTTAAAACCATACGAGGTTCCTTGGTAACAACGGCAACCTGAACAGCTTCCAGATTCTCTTCGGCGGCATAGGCCAGAAATGTTTCCTTATCCTTCTCTTCTATGACGACAGCCATTCTTTCCTGTGATTCAGAGATCGCAAGTTCTGTACCGTCAAGTCCTTCATACTTCTTTGGAACAGCATCAAGGTCAATACACAGTCCGTCGGCAAGTTCGCCGATCGCAACGGATACGCCGCCGGCACCGAAGTCATTACAGCGAAGAATCAGGCGGGAAACATCGGGATTTCTGAAAAGACGCTGGATCTTTCTTTCCGTCGGAGGATTGCCCTTCTGTACTTCCGAGCCGCAGGTTATGACAGATTTTTCATCGTGCGCCTTGGATGATCCGGTGGCGCCGCCTATTCCGTCACGTCCGGTTCTTCCGCCTAGAAGAATGACGATATCGCCGGGCTTCGGGCATTCGCGGACAATATTCTTTGCAGGTGCAGCACCGATAACGGCGCCGATTTCCATACGTTTGGCAACATAACCCGGGTGATATACTTCATCGACCTGACCAGTCGCAAGACCGATCTGATTGCCGTATGAACTATAGCCTGCAGCTGCTGAACGGACAATTTTCTTTTGTGACAGTTTGCCGGGAAGAGTCTCGGAGAGAGGTACTCTCGGATCTCCGGCACCTGTGACACGCATGGCCTGATAGACATACGAGCGGCCGGAAAGCGGATCACGTATTGCGCCGCCAAGGCAGGTAGCCGCTCCGCCGAAAGGTTCGATCTCAGTAGGATGGTTATGGGTCTCGTTTTTGAACATAACGATATAATCTTCCGGAATTCCGTTCACATTGATTTTGACTTTGATCGAGCAGGCGTTGATTTCATCAGACTCATCAAGATCTGAAAGCTTGCCGTCCTTTTTGAGCTGACGCATGGCCATTGTAGCAAGATCCATCAGGCAGACCGGCTTTTTCGAGATCCGATCCCCATATATTTCTATACGTTTCTTCAGGTAATCCTGGTAGATAGAACTCATCCTGGCTGAAATTTCGGTATCAGGATCAGCGAAGGCAACATCCGTCAGCTCCGTAAGGAATGTTGTATGACGGCAGTGATCTGACCAGTATGTATCAAGTACACGGATTTCGGTGACGGACGGGTCTCTTTTTGAGACCTTGAAATAATCCTGGGTGAAGAGCAGATCGTCAATGGACATGGCAAGGCCCATTTCCGAACGCATGCCCAGCAGCTGATTTTTAGTAAGGCTGCTAAAACCGTCAAGGAAGATAACATCGCAGGGTATATCCAGTACATCCTCCAGCGTTTCCGGTTTATCAAGGGATGCTTCACGTGACTCAACCGGGTTAATCAGGTATCGGGCGACCGCTTCCTGCTGCGCGGCGGTTAATTCCCCGTAGAAAGCCATTACCCGCGCAGTACGCACAAGCGGCTTATCCTTACAGGTCAGAATCTGCACACATTGTGCGGCGGAGTCTGCCCTTTGATCATACTGTCCGGGAAGGGCTTCGATAGCCAGCACATAGCATGCGCCGGAAAGATCAGCAGCCTCATCATATGCATAATCAACAGGCGGTTCGGAAAACACATCGGTTTTTGCAGTAGCGTACTCGTCTTCAGAGAGACCGGAAATATCATAGCGGTTCAAAACCCTCACTTTTTCAAGGGTAGATATCCCTAAATCAGAGCGAAGTGCTTTGCATAATCCGTCTGCCTCAACGGCAAACTCTTTCTTTTTCTCTACGAAGATCCGTCGAACCTGTGTTGATGCCTGCATAGGTACCTCCCAAATATTGTGTTTGCTTCCGGTTGTCAGGACAATTTTTCTGCAACTTCCGTAATAAGTTCAGCATTTACCTTTAGGAATCTCTTGAGGCCATCCGCGTCAAGTGAACCATGGCTGAGCCTTGCCTGATCATACAGATGCAGGGCAAGTTTATTAAGCTGGTCTTTTTCAGATGTAATGGCGAAAAGTCCGCGAAGTCTGAGAACAAGCGGATGATCGCTGTTCAGGACGAGATCCTTCTTCTGTGGGAACATTTTGTCAAGGTCCTTATACGGGTCATCTTCAGCACCCGTACGCATTTTCTCAAACTGTTTACGCATTTCATTCATTCTTCGAGCTTCTTCTGTTTCCTGAATAAATGCAGGAAGCTGATCGGCACCCAAAGCAACAACGGATACAGCCAGCGAATCTTCACCGGCAGCTTCACGGAACAGGTCCTGAAGTACCTTCTGCTCTTCTTCAGATCCTGCCTCACCTTCGAATTCAGCGTCGACACGCTTGAAATGTGTTTTTGGATATTTGTATTCGAGGAAGGATATGAAATTGTTGTCAAGTTCCTCGTTAAGGATAATGACGTCATAGCCCTTCTTCTGTGCAATCTCAACATAGGCAGCCTGCTGATCGGGTGCCTGTGTATATCGTACGGTATCCTTTGATTCGGTAAGTTCTGCCATCGTCGGGAATGTTTTATCGACTGTTTTGAAAAGGCAGATATCCTTCACTTTTTCAAAAAACTTCTCATCCCTGAGCATACCGTATTTTACAAATATGCTGATGTCCGGCCAGTAAGATTCAAATGCGCTGCGGTCCTGTTTGAAAATTTCACTGAGTTTGTCAGACACCTTGCGGACGATGTGCGTCGAAAGTTTCTTGACATATTCATCCTGCTGGAGTGCAGAACGGGAAACATTAAGGGGAAGGTCCGAACAGTCAAGGCAGCCACGCAGCAGGAACAGGAACTCAGGAATGACTTCAGCAAGGTTATCAGCAACAAATACCTGATGGTTGTAAATCTTTATGCGGCCCTCAAGCGACTCGTACACATTGTTTGTCTTCGGGAAATAAAGTATACCCTGAAGTGTAAACGGATAATCCATATTGAGATGAATCCAGAATAGCGGATCGCGCATGTCCGAAAAGACCTCATGATAGAAGGCTTTATACTCTTCATCAGTACACTCCTTCGGGGATTTTGCCCAAAGAGGCGTCTTTGTGTTCAGGGGAAGGTTCTCATGCACATGTTCAGTATATTCCTCGCCCTTTTCCTCTTTCTCCAGCCGTTCTTTCTCTTCATTGGCGATACGCTCACGGTCACCGGCAGCATCGACAAAATAGAGGTCGTACGGCATGAAGGAACAGTACTTCTTGAGAACAGCACGAAGCTTATAGGCATCGAATATTCCAAGCGCCTCTTCTGAAAGGGAAAGTGTTATTACAGAACCGCGCTCTATACGCGAAGACTCCGAAATTGTATATTCCATACCGTCTTCCGATTCCCAGATTACAGCGGCTTCATTGTCCTGCCATGATTTCGTCTCGATTTTAACCTTGTCGGCAACCATAAAGGCAGAATAGAATCCAAGGCCGAAATGACCGATAATCCCGCTCATATCCGTGGACTGCTCTTTGTATTTTTCCACAAAATCCATTGCACCGGAAAAGGCAATCTGATTGATGTATTTGTCGATCTCATCTGCCGTCATACCTATGCCGTTGTCGGAAAATGCCAGCGTACCGGCATCCTTGTCAAAGACGACATCCATACGGTAATCCTGTCCGCTTTCCCCGGAAGCTTCGCCAAGCTCAACCAGACGCTTATATTTTGAAATTGCATCCGATGCATTCGAAACAAGCTCACGCATAAAAATATCGTGATCAGAATAGAGCCATTTACGAATGATGGGAAAAATGTTTTCTGTTGTGACTGATACTTTTCCTGAACGAATTGACATAATAAACCTCCTGATATTTACAATAATTTGATTACAGTTTTGAAGCCCGTTCAGCCTTCAGGCTGAATATGATCGGCCGGGTGAGTCTCAATATAGTGATTAACAATACTCTGATATATTTCAGATATTTTGGCAAGATCTCGATTCTGAGCAGACATAAATACCTCATCGCCAATGGACTGGATGGGAAGTATGTCAAAAGGTGAACTGGTTATAAACACAGCAACAGAATCCCCCGAAATATTATCCTGATCGCGCATTCTGACCAGATCTTCCAACGAGAAAAGTGCCTCTTTGTAAACAAGCCCCGCACTACGGACGGATTGAAGCACATACCGGCGGGTGATACCGATCAGGATCAGGGCTTCCGGCGGTGAATAGACTATTCCATGGTAGAGAACAAAAAAATTAGAACGGCTGCCTTCTGTTATCTGTCCCTTTTTATCAGCGAGAAGAACCTCAAACGGAATACCGTATGCCGTAGCCTCCGACATTTTTTGGGCGACAGCTTTCTTGTAGTCACTTCTAAAAACCTTGACCTGAGGGTCTACCCTCTCCCAGGGAAGTATTGATGTCGGGACACCATGGATAAAAGCATCAGCAGGCGGCGATACGACGTGCGAAAAATGAATAAGGTTTGATTTATTTGTAACGACAATCCTTATATTCCCGTCTTTAACAGGCGGGTCAGCTTCCCCGATCATCTTCATGGCGTTGTCAAAAAGGACGTCGGTATCAAGTGGAAACATCTCCTTGGCATCGATTGACTGCAGAAGACGCAGCATATGGTTCTCGAAAAACAACAGTACTCCATCCTGAAACCGGATAGATTCATAGTAAATAATATCATCAACAGGCTCCAGAAGTGACTTGCCTTCAGCTGATGACAGGAGAATTTTCTTGCCGTTAAAATAACAATATTCACCGGAGGGATTCTCCAGCATTGGAAATGACATGCAATTGCCCCCTATTTGTATGACTGACAAAGACACCCGTGCGGGTGTCTGATGAAAACCGTTAGTCTGAAAGATGTTCTCTTCAGCATATAGATTTTACCCCAGTATGCCAATTGCGTAAAGTCTGAATATACAAAACAATATACACAAGCTTTTCCTGCTTGTCTTGTTTCTTTAGTAAGAATACAATAATAAAGGTTGACGCAAGTTGGCGGCTTTGCTAAAATAGTCACAGTTTATGCAATCAAGCGAATAATTATGCATTTATGGAGGAAATCATTATGGCTAAAGAGAAAATTTTACTCGCATATTCAGGCGGTCTCGATACATCTATTATCATACCGTGGCTTCTGGAGCACTATGACTGCGAAGTTATAGCAATGGCCGGTGAAGTTGGAATCGGAATTGACGAATCTTTTCTGAAGCAAAAGGCATTAAACTGCGGAGCAAGCGCCTGCTTCGTCGAAGACATTGCCGAAGAGTTTATTACTGACTTCATTTATCCGACAATGAAAGCCGGCGCGATGTATGAGGGAAAATATCTCCTCGGAACATCCTTCGCCCGCCCTGTAATTGCAAAGCGTATGGTCGAAATCGCCCGCCGCGAAGGCTGCACGACAATTGCCCATGGCTGCACAGGCAAGGGTAATGACCAGGTCCGCTTTGAACTTACAATCAAGGCACTTGCACCCGATCTCAAGATCATTGCTCCATGGCGCCTGTGGGACATCAAGTCCCGTGATGAAGAAATCGATTATGCACATGCGAGAAATATCCCTGTTCCGGTAACAAAGAAAGATAATTATTCAATGGACGAAAATCTCTGGCATCTTTCACATGAGGGAATGGATCTTGAGAATCCGGCAAATGAACCTCAGTATGAGAAAATCCTGAAGCTCATGGTATCCCCGGAACAGGCTCCTGATGAAGCAACATACATTGAACTCACTTTTGAGAAGGGTGTTCCCGTTGCTGTTGACGGCAAGAAACTCGATCCTGTATCCATGCTTAAGTATTTGAACGAAGTTGCAGGCAAAAACGGTGTCGGTATTGTTGACATGGTCGAAAACCGTCTTGTCGGCATGAAGTCCCGCGGTGTATATGAGACACCCGGCGGAACCGTCATGTATGCGGCACACAGGGAACTTGAGCTTCTTACGCTTGACCGTGACACACTCCACTACAAGGATTTGATTGCACTGCGTTTTGCCGAACTCGTATATTTCGGTCAGTGGTTCCATCCTCTCCGTGAAGCCCTCTCTGCATTTGTTGACAAAACGCAGGAGACTGTATCAGGTAATGTACGGCTTAAGCTCTATAAGGGCAACTGCCTGCCTGCCGGAACAACCTCTCCCTTCTCTCTCTATGATGAAGAAATTGCGACGTTTGCAGAAGATGATGTTTATGACCAGAAAGATGCGACCGGCTTTATCAATTGCTTTGGCCTGCCGATGAAGGTTGTAGCACAGATGAAGAAAAGAAACGGGCTTCTTTAATCAAAACTTTATTCATAATGAGGAGATTTGAACAGTGAGTAAAAAAATGTGGGACGGCCGATTTCAGAAAGATACAGACAAAGCGGCCAATGACTATAACACATCTCTTCCCTTCGACTGCCGCATGTATGCGCAGGATATCAGAGGAAGCATGGCACATTGCCGCATGCTTCAAAAGCAGGGAATTCTCACTCAGAGTGATTCCGAGAAAATTCTTTCCGGTCTCTCCCGCATACTTTCTGATATCGCTGCAGGTATCCTTACGTTTGATTCTGATGCAGAAGATATCCACATGTTCATTGAAGAGGAGCTTACCCGCCGCATCGGGGATGCCGGAAAGCGCCTTCATACCGGAAGAAGCAGGAACGATCAGGTAGCGCTTGACGTGAGACTGTATCTCCTTGACGAAATAAAGGCGATCCGCGGGCTGGTCATGAACCTATACCTGACCCTCATTGACAAGGCGAATGAAAATATCGAAACGATCATGCCGGGTTACACACATCTCCAGCGTGCTCAGCCTATCACACTGGCACACCACCTGAGCGCTTATATCCAGATGCTCAGACGTGACATGACTCGCCTGGACGATGCTGCCGGAAGAATGGATGAATCACCGCTTGGCTCAGGAGCCCTTGCAGGAACGACATATCCGCTTGACCGGCAGGCCGTTGCTGCGGAACTCGGATTCTCCGGCGTAACTGAAAACAGCCTTGACGGGGTAAGTGACCGTGATTTTGTCATTGAGACAGCTGCTGCCATTTCAATACTGATGATGCATCTTTCCCGTTTTTCCGAGGAAATCATACTGTGGTCAACCCAGGAATTTGCATTCATTGACTTAGATGATGCCTATGCGACAGGTTCATCCATAATGCCGCAGAAAAAAAATCCGGATATTGCTGAGCTGACACGAGGAAAGACCGGCCGTGTATACGGAGATCTGATGGCACTTCTTGTTGTCATGAAGGGCCTGCCTCTTGCATACAACAAAGACATGCAGGAGGACAAGGAAGCTATTTTTGATGCGATTGATACGGTAAAAGGTGCTCTCGTACCCTTCACCGGCATGGTCGCAACGATGACTGTCCGCAAAGATAAAATGGAGAAGGCAGCTGCCGGCGGATTCACCAATGCAACGGATCTGGCAGATTACCTCGTTAAAAAGGGACTGCCATTCCGAAGTGCACACGAAGTGTCCGGTAAGCTTGTAAAGTATTGTCTTGATGCCGGTATTGCTCTGTTAGATGTCGGGATTGATGAATTCAGAAGTTTTTCCGAACTTATAGACGAGGATGTTTACGAAGCAATTTCCCTGCTAACCTGTGTTAACAATCGAACCATAATCGGCTCTCCGTCTCCTGACACTGTCCGCCTTTCCCTTGAAGGCGCTGCACGTTTCAAGTAATTATATGTTCAGATTATAAAAGAGCGCCGGCATTTTTGAAGTGCAGGCGCTCTTTTAATATTTTTTAAACTTAATTTGTGATTCGCCATAAAACTACAGCGAAAATTCAGGAAATCCATCTAGTTATCTTCCGGGTCTATTCCCATATCACTGGCCTTCTGCATCCATTCAAAAGCCTCCTGCTCGAGTCCGAGCGCTCTGTATGCATTGACTTTGCCATGTATAGCCTCGGGATATTCCGGATCATATTTGAGCGCTTTATCATACCAGATGAGTGATTCTTCTGCATCTGACTGGGCCAGATATAAATTGCCTTTACCGATCAGCGCACCCACATGCATGGGCTCAAGTTCAAGAGTTCGGTCAAAGTATTCAAGAGCCTCATCAAACTCACTCTGGAAATAATATACGACTCCCATACTGCAAAGCACATCGGGAAAATCAGGAGCTATATCAATGGCTTTCTGAAGAAGGCGAAGGCATTCTTCATCGTTGCCGCTCATATGCTGAACGTATGCAAGTTCATTTAGGGCTATCGGATTCAGAGGCTCGATTTCAAGGGCTCTGTGAAGCCATTTGCCCGCATTGGCTTCCTGATTCTTCCGGATTTCCAACATTCCCAGCAAAACAAATGCCCCGGCACATTCCGGGTCTATCGCAAGGCACTTGCGGCAATATTTACGGCATTCATCAAGATAGCCGCACATGAAATATACATCTGCAAGGTCATGATATATTTCTGAATCTTCCGGAGATATTCTTGAAACGGCAACCAGACATTCCATTGCTTCATATGCCTGACCATTCATAATCAGGGCTTTGCTTTTACCTCTGTATGCATCAATCAGGCTTGAATCAAGCGTGAGCGCCTTGTCAAAAGCATCAATGGCTTCATCATAGATTCCGTCATATAGATATGCATATGCCAGGGTCATATGTGCAACGGACTGATTTTCACCATAGGTCACAGAAAGCAATCCGCTCCTCTGGGCCTCCTTATACTTTCCGTCAAGAAAATATATATTGGACTGCAGACAGTACAATTCATAATCTTCATGATTTTTCGCCATTAATTCCTCGCACACGGCCAGAGCCTTGGCATAGCGTCCTTCACGGCGCAGATACCGGGCCTCCCATTTACGGAACTGATCATTGTCCGGGCAGCGCATGATCAGCATGGCCACCCATTCCAACCCGATTTTATAAAGCGGATCCGCATCAAGGAGGGAAAGAACACGAAGTTCGTACTCATTGGGATCTGCATGAATCTCTTTGGCCACGCAGAGCATTTCCCATTCTTCCGCCAGAAGAATGAGCTTTCCTGCCTTCACCTGTTTCTGATAACGATGAAAACGCGCGCGGAAATCGATCATGTATTGTTCTTCTTTATTCATGCCGCGTTTGGCACAAATATGAAGATCTCGTTCATAGCTGTAATTTTGAGGCAGTGAACTATCCGGAATCCGTAAGAAGCAAAATACCCGAAGAACCCTGCACCAGCGCTTGGAAATCTGTATATCGAGTGATCGCAGGAGGTTCATTGAAACACGGGAAGCTTCAATATGCTTTATCAGAGTGTTGATTCTTTCGATAAATGGAGAGAAGTCCTTCTCCTTAGCGAATGATCTCTGAAGATCAATAAAATCCCGAAGGATACAGACAAGCTGATATGAATATGGTTTCGTGCGGAGAAACGTGTTTTTCTGATCAGAATGGTGGTCGGACTCAAGATAAGAAAGCGCAAGTTCACAAAGGTTTGTTTCACTTGAAATCTCTTCTGCAAAATCTTCTCTCAATGAGTGTGACAATAAATTGCCGGCACTTCTTGCCAGCAAAAAGAAGCCGTAATAGGCATTTTTAGCATACTCCTGCGGATAAACCGGAGCATTATCCCTGTTCAGGATCAATGCGGAATAATCAAATACCAGCATATTGTCAAATTGTTCTTTTTCTGTCATTCCTGAATACATCTCCTTGTTGAGACAATCATGCGTATTAGTTGCGCATGCTGTGAATGGGGGCCGGCACACGTCCGCCTCGATTGATGAAATCTTCGCATGAAGATGGATTTACATGCATGATCGGAGCTGAACCAAGGAGCCCGCCGTATTCGACAAAATCTCCCACGCCTTTACCGGGCATCGGAATAATGCGGACGGCTGTCGTTTTATTGTTAAAGGTTCCGATGGCCATTTCATCGGCGATAATTCCAGAAATCGTGGTAGCTGAAGTATCTCCGGGAATTGCTATCATATCAAGACCTACGGAACAGACACACGTCATAGCTTCAAGCTTTTCAAGGTTCAGCGAACCGTTGGTTACAGCAGCTATCATACCCTCATCTTCCGAGACGGGGATAAAGGCACCGGACAAACCTCCGACAAAGGAAGACGCCATGGTTCCGCCCTTTTTAACAGCATCATTAAGCATCGCCAGTGCACAGGTTGTTCCCCATGCGCCGCAGTTCTCAAGTCCGAATTCTTCCAGTATCCTGGCAATGGAATCACCAACCACAGGTGTGGGCGCCAGTGAAAGATCAATAATGCCGAATGGTGCGTTGAGACGCGCAGAGGCCTCCCTGGCAACAACCTCACCGACACGTGTAATTTTGAAGGCGGCCTTTTTAATCGTCTCGGCTACAACTCCGAGGTCGGCACCCTTTACCGATTCCATGGCCGTCTTGATGACGCCGGGTCCTGAAATACCTACATTAATTACNNAATTACACATTCAGGTTCGCCGGGTCCTAAGAAAGCTCCGGCCATAAACGGGTTATCCTCGGGTGCATTGGCAAATACGACAAGCTTTGCACAGCCGATGGCGTCGCGGTCTTTCGTAAGTTCAGCTGTCTGTTTGATAATTCTGCCCATATCACGAACTGCGTCCATGTTAATGCCCGTTCTTGATGTCGCAAGGTTTACGGATGAGCATACGAAATCTGTAACGGCAAGGCTCTCGGGAATGGATTCAATCAGCTTTATATCACTGTCGGTATAACCTTTTTGCACAAGTGCGGAAAAACCGCCGATAAAATTCACTCCGCAGGTCTTTGCTGCCCTGTCAAGCGCTTTGGCAAAGCATACATAGTCCTGTGCCCCGGAGGAAGCGGCCACAATGGATATCGGGGTAACCGAAATGCGTTTATTAATAATCGGGACCTGATACTCCCTGCTTATGTCTTCACCCGTCTGAACAAGCTTTTCAGCTCTTCTGCAAATCTTATCATATATGCGTCTGCAGGTTTCTTCAGCGCTCGAGGACGAACAGTCCATAAGGCTGATGCCCATAGTAATTGTGCGAACATCTAAATGTTGTTCCTGAAACATATTTATCGTCTCAAGAATTTCAAAATTGGTTAACATGTTATCTCCTCACTTGACATCAGATTCATCGGATTAATCAAATTCCTGATATTAGATTCTGTGCATCGCATTAAAAAGGCTTGCGTGCTGAATCCGGATCGACAGGCCGATTTCTTCACCGAGGCCTTCAAGCTTATCAGCAAGATCTTTAATGTCAACTTTAGACTGCGTCATATCGACAATCATTACCATGGTAAAAAGGTCTTCAAGTATCGTCTGCGTTATATCCTTGATATTGACATTGTTCTCTGCAAGAATTGCGCTTACTTTAGCAATTATGCCGATCGTATCATGTCCGATAACAGTGATAACTGCATTTTTGTTATCCAGTGGCTTCATATAAGATACCTCTCTTCAATCCTAAATATCATATTCCTGGCCGATAGCGGCAACGGCATACGGCCATGGTCCGCAGGCATCCGCCTCGTCGGTAATCTCCGATATACCATAATACGGAACCAGATGCGAAAGTACAACCTTTTTTATATGACATTCCTGGCAAAGACGGAAACATTCGGTCGGTGTCATATGAAGCATGACAGGTTTTCTGGTCTTTTCTGTTGAACCGCAATCCATAAATGCAAGATCCGCATCTGCAAATAGAGGTAGGAGTTCCGACCCATATACAGCATCGGCTGAGAACGCAAAAACCTTGCCTTCATGCCGGATACGAATACCATAGCACTCAACAGGATGTGTTGTACGGAAAAAAGTTGCGGTTGCCCCAAACAGAGGGAGCTCGGTAGATGCATTAATATGTCCGACAACAAGGTTAGCGTCATTCTGCAGCTGACTGAATACGAACTCAGGAGTAGTCGGGGAAAAAAGAGGTATAGGATGAATGTCCGTTCCATTTTGTTTGTTCATCTGAAGGGCATACTTGAGAACGAATATGTCCGACATATGATCTGCATGAAGATGTGTGAGAATAATGGCATCAATTCTATTAACGGGAATATATCGAAAGAGATTTGACAGGACACCGCTTCCGCAATCAATCAGAATATTTTTCCCGGCAAGCTGAACGAGATAACCGGTTGTTGCTCCCCCCGGAGCCGGGTACCCCCCCGAACAGCCAAGAATAGTAATTTTCATACTTCCAACGCACGCAGCAAATTAATGCGTGCATCCTCCCTTCACCGTTCTATATAAATAGATCAACAGGTAAATATATACATATGATTTTACCACATTTTATGTAAAACGCTTTTCGATGATTTTTTCAGCACATTTAATTCCGTCAATTGCAGATGACATGATTCCCCCCGCATATCCTGCACCCTCGCCGCAAGGATAAAGCCCCGAATAACCGGTGCCCTGCATGGATTCATCCCGGTTGATTCTGACCGGTGATGAACTTCTCGTTTCAAAGCCTGTCAAAAGACTGTCAGGATGTGAAAATCCTGGCATTCTCTGATTCATATTACGGACACCCTCAAGGATTGTGTCTGATATATATTGCGGCAGGAGATCTCGAAGATTGGTATATGTAACTCCGGGACGATAGCTTGGTCTGACTTCACCGCATTCTTCTGATGCCCGGTTATCGGCGAAATCACCGAACCTCTGGCAGGGAGCTCTGCCGCTTCTGCCGCCGGCTTCATACGCCATACGCTCAAGTTTCTCCTGAAATCTGACACCGGCCAGAACGTCCTCTTCACCAAAGTCAGCTGAATCAACCCCGACGAGTATGGCACTGTTTGCATTTTCGGCATCGCGGCGGTAATTGCTCATTCCATTGGTAACAACATGACCTTCCTGCGAGGAACTTGCGACAACATATCCGCCCGGGCACATGCAAAAAGTGTATAAGGCCCGTCCGGTCGAAGTGTGGGATACGAGCTTGTAATCAGCCTGAGGTAATGCCTTGTGACCGGCAGATGCTCCGTATTGCGCACGATTGATCCATTCCTGAGGATGCTCAATACGGACGCCGACAGAAAACGGTTTTGCTGTCATCTGAATGCCGATATCAAATAATTCCCTGAATGTATCCCGGGCACTATGTCCGATTGCCAGAACAACTTCTTCAGCAGGCAACAGAACTGTATCGCTTAGATTGCCGGATGGCGCATGATACACCCCTTTTACAGACGAATTATCCCGATAAAATCCGGTAACCT